>DATIPW010000289.1:0-2581 GCA_035471605.1 Anaerolineales bacterium
ATCTTGGGAGGAAGCGGGGGGCGCGGCTGGTCGCAGCGGCGACCGTGCAATCCAAGCTGTGGCTACGCGCAGCAAGGCTGCCGGCTCCGGGGGCGCTAGAGCGCCTCCTGCAGTACGCTGTCGAGCTGCGCTTCGGTCAAGACCACCGGATTCCCCTTCATACTGCTGGATCCAAGTGCGCGGGCAATCAACTCCGGGAATTCGGCCGCAGTCAGTCCATAATCGCGTAGCGGGCGGATCCCCAGTTCTGCACCTAGCTCACCAACCCAGGCGGCAGCATCCTCGGCCCCTGCCTCCTCGCGCCCCGTCAGCAGCTCTCCCAGTTCGTCAAACCTTCGAAGCGCATCGGAGTGCGGCGCCTCCTGGCGCAGGGCGGACAGATTGGCCCGCACGACGCTGGGCAGCAGCCTGGCGCAGATCGCCCCGTGCGGCCCGGGATGCAGACCCCCGATCGGGCCCGCCAAGCCATGAACGGCTCCCAATTTGGCGTTCGCCAGCGCCATTCCACTCATGAGCGCAGCCAGCGACATGTCGGCCCGCGCCTCAAGATCTGAGCCCTGCAGGCAGGCCCGCCGCAGAGATCGCCCCGCCCGGCGCAGGCCCTCCCGGCACAAGGCGTCCGTGATCGGATTCGCGGCCCTCGAGACAAAGGGCTCGATCAGTTGGGTGACAGCGTCCAGCCCGGAGGCTGCGGTCACGTCCGGGGGCAGATCCCGCGTCAGCTCTGGATCAACAATGGCCAGCCGTGGCAGCAGCGTTGGACCCCGCAGGCTCACCTTCACCCGGTGCTGCTTGACCGTCAGGACCGCGTTGCGCGTGGCCTCGGAACCGGTGCCCGCCGTTGTGGGAATCACCACGACCGGCAGCGAGACCTCTGGTAGCGGAATCCCCTGGCCGATAACCTCCAGATGGTCGTGGATGTCCCGAGAGCTGGACACGAGCGCCGCAATCGCCTTGGCGGCATCCATCGCACTTCCCCCTCCCATGGCGATCACCATGTCACATTTGACTCTCCGCGCCGTCTCCAATCCCTCCGCCACAAGCTCCACGCTTGGCTCTTCAGGGACGTGAAACTCGGTGGCGCGAATGCCGACTTTCGTCAGCGCGGCCAGCTGGTCTCGAGCACGCGCGGCTGACTTCCCCAGGACGACCAGCGCCCCAATCCCCAGCCTGCGGGCATTCGCCGGCAGGTCATGGATCGAACCCGGCCCAAACAGGATGCGGTGTGATGTCGCGAATTCGAATCGCATGCCTGCTACCCCAAGCCGAGGGTCGGCAATGGCCCTTCGCAGATAGTCCGCCTCCGCGGCTCGGCCAGCAGCGGTTCGGCGACTGTCGCCCAGCGTCTGTAGTGCGCAGTCTCCTTGTGGCGCGCCTGATCTGCGGACTCGCCGTAGACCTCGATCAGCAGAAAGCGGTTAGGGTCCTCCTTCTCGCGCAGCAGATCGAAGCGCTTCACGCCCGGTTCCATAAGCGATGCCCGCACGTTTTCCAGGGTTGCCGCCAGGAATTCGTCGCCCCGCTCGTGCTTCACATGGATGAACACCACAACCGTATGCATCGACCGACCTCCTCGTTCCCTATCGGAGCCTCGACATGATACCCGGTAGCCTGCCCCGCCCACCCGCCGCCACCCAAGTCGGCTCTTGACGAACCGAACATCTGTGCTATACTCCTGCCGTGCAGGGCGCGGTCCGGTTGGTCCGCTCACGGTCAACCACGCGCACCCGGACTCGATTGTTCCTCTTTTGTTCCGCGGAACAAATGCGGCCGGCACGATCGCCTTGCCCGTCCTCCCGCTTTCCCATCCTGCCCCGGATTTGAGGCAAAGGCGCCCATCCATCCAGTTACCCGGAGAGCTCAGATGTCCCCACGCAAATCAACCGCCGCAAGATCAACCGAGCCTGCCGCGCCCGAACCGGACAACGCCAGGCGCCTGGTGCTTGAGAAGGCTGTCGGCGATATCCTCAAGCGCTACGGGGAAGGATCCATCATGAAGCTCGGCGAAGCGCAGAACATGCTGACCACCGACTCCATTTCCACCGGCTCGCTTTCCCTGGATATTGCCCTGGGTGTGGGAGGCGTGCCGCGCGGCCGCATCACAGAGATCTTCGGTCCAGAGGCCTCGGGCAAGACCACCCTCTGCCAGCACATCGTGGCAGAGACTCAGCGGCGCGGCGGGACCGCAGCCTACATCGATATGGAGCATGCCCTGGATCCCGCGTATGCAGCCAAGTGTGGCGTGGATATTGATAACTTGCTGATTTCGCAGCCTGACACCGGTGATCAGGCACTCGAGATCACTGAAACGCTGGTGCGCTCAGGTGGCGTGGACGTGGTGGTGATCGACTCGGTTGCCGCCCTCGTTCCCCGGGCTGAGATCGAGGGCGACATGGGGGATCCCACCATGGGCCAGCAGGCGCGACTGATGTCCCAGGCACTGCGCAAGCTCTCCGGCGCCATCAACCAGACCAAGACCACGGTTGTCTTCACCAATCAACTGCGGCAGAAGATTGGCGTGATGTTCGGCAATCCCGAGACGACCACCGGCGGTCAGGCACTCAAGTTCTACGCCTCCATC
>DATIPW010000290.1:0-3140 GCA_035471605.1 Anaerolineales bacterium
CTGCTGCCCGGCGATCCGCTGCGGGCCAGGCATATCGCCGAGACCATGCTGGACAGGGCCGTCTGTGTCAACCAGGTCCGCGGCATGCTGGGCTATACGGGCCGCCACAAGGGCAAGCTGGTCTCGGTCATGGGCAGCGGCATGGGCATCCCAAGCCTGTCCATCTACGCGCACGAGCTGATCGCCGAGTATCGCGTCAAGACGCTGATGCGCGTCGGCACGTGCGGCGCCTTCCAGCCCAACCTGAAGATTGGCGACATCGTGCTCGCCATGACCGCCTCCACCGACTCTCAGGTCAACCGGCTGCGCTTCCGCGGCATGGACTACGCCCCGGCCGCCAGCTTCGGCCTGCTGCTTAAGGCCTTCCAGGCGGCGAACGAACGGGGAATCGACGCGCGGGTGGGAGGCATCCTCTCAGGCGATACCTTCTACGGCGACGACCCCGACTGGTGGAAGATCTGGGCGGACCACGGCGTGCTGGTCACGGACATGGAGACCAACGCCCTCTACACGCTGGCCGCCAAGTTCAAGGTGCAGGCTCTCTCCATCCTTACCGTCAGCGACAGCCTTGTCACGGGTGAGAACGCCACTGCCGAGCAGCGCGAGTCCGGCTTCTCGCAGATGACCGAGATCGCCCTGGCCATCATGCCCTAGCCCGGTGTGCCGGGCCCGCAGCTTTGGGGCCTGGCTGGGACGGCGAGACAGGCGCCATTCGCCGATCCGCTGTCGCACAACCTCCATTTTCCGAGGGCTGTCTCTAGGCCAAGCCGTTCCCAACGCGAATCACTTCGCGCACGAGAAGCTCGAAGTCAGCGCGGCGGCTGCGGTGATTGGTGATTCCCACGTGCATGTACTTGCGGCCCTTGATGCTCACGATCGAGGGGACGGCGACACCACTCTCCTGGAGTTCGATTTCGATCTGCTTGTTGATTCGATCGAGCCCATGCTCGTCCAGGCCCGGCCGCTTGTAGCGGAAACAGGCCACGTTGAGCGAGACGGGCAGGGCGATTTCCAGTTCGGGGGCGGCCTCCACGAGGCTGGCCAGGTAGTGTGCCTGGTCGATGTTCTTCTGGATGACGCGCCCGAAGCGGGCTGTGCCGTGCTCCTTGATGGTCATCCACGCCTTGAGAGCCTGGAAGCCGCGCGAAAGCTCATAGCTCAGGTCCACAAGCCAGGGGACATCGATGCCCGTCAGGCCACGCTCGCCCTCGCCGTGGGCCAGGTACGTGGGGGTGAGGGAGAAGGCACGGCGGTGGGCGTCCGCGTCGCGGATCAGGATGCATCCGATGGCGTACGGCAGGTACATCCACTTGTGGAGGTCGAAGGCCAGCGAATCGGCTCGCTCCATACCAGCAACGAGGTGCTTCGACCTCGGGGCGATGGCGGCCCAGGCGCCAAAGGCACCGTCCACGTGGAACCACAGGTCCTCCTCGGCGCATAGATCCGCAAGAGTGTTGAGGTCATCGATGGCGCCGGTGTTGGTGCTGCCGCACAGTCCGACAACACATATCGGCTGAAGCCCGCGCCTACGGTCGTGTTGGATGGCAGAGCGCAACGCCGCGGTGTCCATCTGCATGGAATCGGTCACAGGCACGCGCCGCAGGTGGTCGCTGCCCAGGCCGAGGAGTTCGACAGCCTTCTGAAGGGATGAGTGCCCTTCTTCAGAACAGTACACGGCAAACGGCTGAGGCGAAGCCTGGAGCCCCTTGCCGCGCAGATCGAATCCGGCTCGGGCATTGCGCGCCACCGCCAGGCCGATCAGGTTCGAAGCCGAGCAGCCGCTGGTCAAGACCCCGCTGGCCTCAGCGGGAAATCCGAGCAACGACTTGCACCAGTCCAGTACCTGCATCTCCACGTAGTTGTTGCTCATGTAGGCGAAGGCACCGCTTATGGCGTTCGTTGAGGTGGCAAGCAGTTCGGCCAGCATCCCCATGACGGTTCCGGTTCCGCCGATCCACCCCCAGAAACGCGGGTGATTGGTACCCAGCTGGTGCGGCCGAATATGGTGAAGGTACTCCTCGTATATCGTACGGGCATCCTGCGGATCGGCAGGCGCTGAACTCTCGAAGTGCTGCTTTGTCTGGCTAGGGGCGTGTTCCCAGACCGGGCGATCCGGCAATGCCTGCATGTAGTCCAGCGCATCATCCAGCATGCGGTGCCCAAGTGTCCGCATGGTTTCCCAATCGACCGGGTCGAGTGTCTCCTCGTTGATCGAATCGAAGCGCTTGGTCATCGGATGACTCCTCCCGTTGCATCGGTGATCGGTGCATTGATGCTTGGCGGCCGCAATTACGCCCTCAAGATTGGGGGCATGGTACTGCAACCCGGTCGCTTCTGTCTACGGGCAGGCCCGGCCGGGAACGCGCCCGCAGTACACACAGATCGCCCACCAGCAGGTCGTGCCCAGGCTTGGGCATATCAAGCTCAAGGACGCCCGACCAGCAGTGCCAGTATGCATACGGACAACAATCAAACCGGGCTGGAGATGCCAGCGGGTGGCAGCAGGGCTCCAGTCTTCCAATGGCAGACGTGACTTCTCATCCAATCGGCAGCACCCACGCCAACCCACCCGCCGAAGACTCGGGCAGACGTTTTTCAATTTGTCGGTCACGCCAATATGCTGATGACTCTGGGAACGTACTCCCATGTTCTACCCGATATCCAGGAGGAGGCGGCTGATAGGCTCGATCGATTATTTGCGAAAGCCAAGGACGCTGACGCTCCTGAAGGCGTCTGGCACGATGAGGTGCCGGTGCCCACTCCTAGCTCAAACCGCGCGTGAACGATTCTGGTTGCTGTAGTAAACAGGACCTCCCCACTCGGGAGGTCCTGTTTGCACCCAAATATGGGGTTGAACGAGGCTAGAAACCGTACAGCTAGGTGACCAACCAGGGACTTGCCTGCACCTTGCCGCAGGCACAGGTGAACCCTGAACCCACTGATTTAAGAGGCCGAGAATCGCAGATCCATATCGTATATAGGGGCCTCGTGAGCCCACGCTGTCCCGAATATGGGGGATCGAAGGCGTTTTCTTGTCCACTGAAAACACTGTTTCCACTCTGGGTGTTGCAGGGTTGCTGTACCACGGGATGGCAGATGCAGGCGCCCACCTGCCGCCGAGCACGTGTCGTGCTGCCTCC
>DATIPW010000291.1:0-3589 GCA_035471605.1 Anaerolineales bacterium
CAGGAACTGCTCGCGGGTTTCGCCCGGGAAACCGACGATGACGTCGGTTGCGATCGAGCAGCCCGGAATGGTGCTGCGGATCGCGGCCACGAGGTCCCGGTACTGCTGCTGCGTATACCCGCGCTTCATGTTGGCCAGGACCCCGTCGTCGCCGGCTTGGATGGGCACCTCGATGTGGGGCATCACCTTGGGCAAGTCAGCGACCGCCTGCATCAGTCCGTTGGTGAAGTAGTTGGGATGCGAGGTCAGGAACCGGATGCGCTCAATGCCGGGGATCTCGTGCACGCTGTGCAGCAGGCCGGCCAGATCGGGGCCGTTTGGCAGATCCTTGCCATAGCGATCGACAATCTGGCCCAGGAGCGTAACCTCCTTGACCCCCTGCGCCGACAGGGCGCGGATCTCAGCCAGGATCTCGGCGGCGGGCCGGCTGCGCTCCACGCCGCGGCGGAAGGGTATGATGCAGAACGTACAGGCATGCGAGCAGCCGTATACGATCGGGACGTGCGCGCTGACCAGGGTTCCGCGCTCATGCTGCGGCAGCACGAGATCGCCGTCCATGACGGCGAAGCGGCGCGTGGTTTCGTCGGTCTCAACCGTGCGGATCTCGCCCTGGCTCAGGTACGAGAGCAGCGGGCCGGGATCCGAGGGAGGCGAGAACACATCGACGAAAGGCAGGCGCTCGCGCAGCGCCTGGCTGCCCCGCACGCCCACCAGGCAGCCCATCAGGTTGATCACCAGGCCGGGATTGCGCTCCTTGAGGGGACGCAGCGAGGTGAGCCGCCCGAGGGCCTTGTCCTCGGCAGACTGGCGCACCACGCAGGTGTTGAGCACGATGACATCCGCGTCCTCCGGGGTGCCGGAGAACGTGTAGCCCAGCTGCTCCAGCGATGAGCTCACCCGCTGTGAGTCAGCCACGTTCATCTGACAACCCTCGGTCCAGATGTGGTACTTCATAGGCGCAGGATTATACCAAGCGAGTCTGATCGACCATGCCTGGAGGGCGGAGAGGCGGCGCGCGGGCCGCGGTGAGCGGCTATGGTAAAATCGCTGCGCCTGGAGGGATGGCCGAGCGGCTTAAGGCGCATGTCTTGAAAACATGTTTGGGTCACACCAACGTGGGTTCGAATCCCACTCCCTCCGCCACGCGCTTCTGGCGTCCGGCTGGCCCAAGCGAGGGATCTGAAGAGCGAAGGAGCGGTCGCGGAACGTAGATTGCCCGGGGAGGTGCCAGAGTGGTCGAATGGGGCCGCCTGCTAAGCGGTTACTGGGGCGAAATCCTCAGTCGCAGGTTCGAATCCTGTCCTCCCCGCCACTAGTACCCATGCGCGCCCATGAATTGGGCGCGCTGCTCTTTTGCAGGCGCAGCGCACCCCGCATGCGCCCGCTAGCGCGGCATCAACTCCTTGTACTCCGGATGCCGCCGAATGTAGACCTTCATGAAGACGCAGGCCGGGATGACCTGGTGGCCGTGCTCACGGGCGTACTCCAGCGCGGTCTTGGCCAGCCGGCTGCCGACGCCCTGGGCCTCGAGCGGCCGCGGCACTCCGGTGTGGGTGAACACCATGGCATTGCCTTCCCACTCATAATCCAGGACGGCCGTCCATTCACCGACTTCGATCTGAAACCGGCCAACCTCAGGGTCATGCGCGACTTCAAGTTTGTCAGCGTCGATGTTCATCTTTCACCTGTAAGGCCTTCTGACGGGCGCAGACGGCAACAAATTCCATAACGAACTTCAGGGCGGCGAAGACGGTTGCCTCGCTGGGATCGATGGGCGGGCTGACCTCCACCAGATCCAGGCCCTGCAAGGGCAACCCCTGCAAGGATTTCAGCAGCGTGAGGACCTCGCGCGCGGTGAGGCCGGCGGCGTCCGGGATGCCCGTGCCGGGCGCGGCGGCCGGATCGAGGCAGTCGATATCGAGCGAAATGTGAATTGCGTCGCAGGGCGACAGAGCCTGGCGGACATCGGCTGCCACCGCCGGCATGCCGCGGGCGGCGACGTCGGAGGCAGTATGGACGCGCAGGCGGCCCTGCTCGATGAGGTCGACCTCCTGAGCCTCCCACGAGCGCAAGCCCACCAGACACACGTCTTCGGGTGCGATGCCGGCTTCCAGGCCGCGCCGCAGGACACAGGCATGTGAGAGCCGGGAACCCTCGAACTCATCGCAGAGGTCGGGGTGGGCATCGAGCCAAAGCACACCCAGCCGGCTGCTGCGGAAACGATCGCGCTGACCCTGCAGTACCGGGATGCTCACGGAATGATCACCGCCCAGGATGATGGGGATGTTGGGCAGCGTGCCGACCCTGCGGCGGATCAACTCGAAGTCCGCCGGCTGATCGTGGACCTGCATGTCGCCGAGGTCGCAAAGGCGCACGTCCTGCAGACGCGTGCGGTCCTCGCTGAACGGGGTGAGCTGCTGCGACCAGAACCGCATGCGAGCCGGTGCCAGGCGCGCGCCGCTGCGCGCCGAAACCGCGCCGTCATAGGGAATACCCAAGATGGTGAAATCTGCGTCTTCCGGGGGGATCCCGGGACGGAGGAGGTCGGCCCAAAGGCCGTGTGTCGGCAGCGGCTCATTCATCTTGATCGGGCTCCGTGCAGGGCAATTCTATCTGGAATGTGAGTATACTTTGCCGATTGCCGGTAAAGGAGATGCGGATGAAAAGGGTGCTGAAATGGATCGGGATCGTGCTGGGAGCCGTGTTGGCATTGTTCGTATTGTTGATCGCGGGCGTGTACACAAAATCACGCATTGAGTTCACGAAGAAGTATCAAACGCCGGACACGCCGCTGGCGATCCCATCGGATGCGGGCTCGATCGAACGCGGCCGCTACCTGGTGGGCGTGCTGTGCGAGGAGTGTCATGGCGACGACCTGGGCGGCAATGCGGACTTTCTGAATGATGCCACACTGGGACGGATCAGCACGCCGAACATCACGGGCGGCCAGGGCGGCATCCTGCGCGAACTGTCGGACGCGGACCTGCGGCGGGTGTTTCTGCACGGCGTCAAGCCGGACGGCACCTCGGTGTTCCTCATGCCCTCCGGCGATTTTCGGCAGATGAGCGATGCGGACCTGGGGGCGGTGCTGGCGTATCTGAAGTCGGCGCCGGGTGTCGACCGCGAAACCGTCGAACCGCATGTGAAGCTGACCTTCCTGGGAAACGTGATGTACGGCGCGGGGGCCCTGGGTAATCTGCTGCGAGCCGGGCAGATCGCGGCAGCGCCCCGACCAAGCGAATGGCCCGAGCGGGGCCCGACGGCGGAGTACGGCGCATACCTGGTGCAGATCAACAGCTGCCGCGATTGCCATGGAGCACGTTTCAACGGCGGCCTTAGCGGTGAACCGGGCGCGCCCCCCGCGCCGAACCTGACGCCCGGTGGTGAACTGAGGGCCTGGTCGGAGGCCGACTTCATGACAACACTGCGCACCGGGGTGACGCCTTCGGGATTTGAAATGAAGAAGATGCCATGGCAGTACAAGGGCCAGATGTCTGACGAAGACCTGAGCGCCATCTGGGCCTACCTGAGCTCACTGCCGGCACTGCCGACGAACGCGGGCCGCATCGAACAGTAGAGGCGGGCTGCG
>DATIPW010000292.1:0-2085 GCA_035471605.1 Anaerolineales bacterium
CCGGCCGCTTCCATGCGTCCGGGTTTGTTGGATTCGCTGCCTTGGCGTTCACTGCTGGCTCTTGGGTTGGCGCTCCTGGGTCAAGGTATGTACGAGCCCCCGGCGCGGGGCGCCCTTGGCGGGAGCCTGTCCTATGCCTTGGCACTTGCGCTGCTGTTCTGGGCCGTGTTTCGCGGCGAGTGGGCCCTGCCGCCTCTTCCCGATGCACAGGCAGGTACGGATTCGCTGGGCTTTCGGCGCCTGCCCTTTCTTCTAGCGCTGCCGCTGGCGCTCGTTGCTTTCCTGGCCTTTGGCGACAATCTGTTCACTGCCTTCAACCTGACGCTGTGGCTTTCGGCGCTTGGCTTGCTTGTCAGATCGCTGTGGTTGCCGCACTCGGGTGGACCCTCACTCTGGGAGCGGCTGAGCGCAGCGCTGTCCAGGTCGCGCTGGGAGCTTCGCTTCGACCGGTGGAGCCTGCTCATTCTTGGGGCGGCCGCGCTGGTCATCTGGTTTCGCCTGCAGGCCCTTTCGCAGACGCCGGCCGAGCCCTTCAGTGATCACGCTGAGAAACTCCTGGATGTCTACGATGTCAGCCGCGGTCAGACGCATATCTTCTTTCCGCGCAACACAGGCCGCGAGGCCTTGCAGATGTACTGGACGCTGCTGGTCGCCTGGGTCTTTGGAACGGGCCTTTCCTTCCTGAGCCTCAAGCTTGGCACCGCGCTGATCGGGCTGCTTACCCTGCCGCATGTGTACCTGCTGGGCAGGGAGATGGGTGGGCGACGACTGGGTTTGCTGGCGCTGCTGCTGACCGGCATCGGCTATTGGCCGAACGTGATCTCGCGCGTGGGGCTGCGTTTCCCGCTCTACCCGCTGTTCGTGGCCCCTCTGATGCTCCATCTCCTGCGGGGCCTGCGGACGCGCGACCGCAATCAATTCATTCTGGCCGGCGTCTTCCTGGGCCTGGGTTTGCACGGCTACAGCCCGTTTCGCATCGCGCCACTGCTGGTCATCGCTGCCTTCGCCTTGTATGCCGTGCATCGCCAGTCCAAAGGCGCGCGGTCGGCGTCTGCCCTGTGGTTTGTCGTGGTCATGCTCGTTTCGCTGATCGTCTTCTTGCCCCTGCTGCGCTATGCGATCGGGAATCCGGAGTCGTTTTCCTACAGGGCGATGACCCGCCTGGCGGGCATTGAGCAGCCGCTGGCTGCACCCTGGTATCAAGTGTTTCTCACTAACACGTGGAACGCGGTCAGACTTTTCAACTGGAACAACGGTGGCATCTGGGTGCATTCGCTCCCCGACCGGCCCGCCATGGATGTGGTGAGCGCCGCGCTGTTCCTGATGGGCGTCGCTCTTCTCTCGCTGCGCTATGCCCGGGAGCGCGATTGGCGGGATGTGTTCCTGCTGGTGTCCATCCCGGTGCTGCTGCTTCCCTCCATCCTCTCCCTGGCCTTTCCGGAAGAAAACCCGTCCCTGAATCGCAGTGCGGGTGCGCTGGTGCCCGCCTTCCTGGTCGCCGCGCTTGCCTTGGATGGGCTGATGGGGGCCTTCGCGGTCCGCCGCCGTTTTGCCTGGGTCGGATATCTGCTTTCGATCTTGTTGCTCTACGGCTCTGCCCGGCAGAACTATGACCTGGTCTTTCGCCAGTACGACCAGAGCTTTCGCAGCCAGGCCTGGAACTCCTCCGAAATGGGCGCCGTGATCAAGCAGTTTGGGCTGGCCTACGGACAGACGGACACGACCTGGGTGGTCCCTTTCCCGCACTGGGTGGACACGCGTCTGGTGGGCGTCTGGGCCGGCATTCCCAACCGCGATTTCGCCGTGTGGACGGAGCAATTGCCGGAAACGCTGCCATACGCCGGGCCAAAGTTGTTCATGGCCAAGGCCAATACCGAGGATCCGACGCTGAACGATCAGAGGGCGATCGATGCGCTGCAACAGCTCTATCCACGGGGTTCCCTCAGCCTTCACCGTGCTTCCGTGCCCGGACATGACTTCTGGATCTACTTTGTTCCCGCGGCGGGGGTTCCCTAGGCCGCGGCCCGTCTCCAGCCGCCACTCCTCATGATCCGCCTCGCGCGCGCCTGGGTGCACAACGTCCTG
>DATIPW010000293.1:0-8157 GCA_035471605.1 Anaerolineales bacterium
GTGGAAGCACCGCCCGTTGGGGCGGAGCAGCAGTTCAAGACGGATTTCGACAGACACAGCGTTCCCTACGGCGAGATCCTGTCCGGAGGACCGCCCAAAGACGGGATTCCCGCTCTCGACGATCCGCAATTCGTGGCCATCTCAGAGGCCGAGGCCTGGCTCGATCCCCGGGAGCCCGTGATCCTCGTCGAAAACTCCGGGGAGGCGAAGGCTTACCCGATCCAGGTCGTGATCTGGCATGAGATCGTCAACGACACGGTTGGCGGTGAACCGCTGCTGGTGACGTTCTGCCCGCTGTGCAACACGGCTATTGCCTTTTCGCGCACGCATGACGGCCGGGTGCTGGACTTTGGGACAACCGGTCGTCTGCGCTACAGCAACCTGATCATGTACGATCGTCAGACCGAGACGTGGTGGCAGCAGGCGACCGGCGAGGCCATCGCCGGGGAGTGGACCGGAGCCCGGCTGGAGAACCACCCGGCAACGATGATCGCGTGGGAGGACTTCCAGAGGGCGCACCCGCGCGGCCTGGTGCTCTCGCGCGCCACCGGCTACGACCGCCCATACGGGCGCAATCCGTATGTCGGATACGACGATGCAAGTCGCCCTCCCTTCCTCTACGAGGGTCCGACGACGCCCGGCCAGCTTGCGGCGATGGCGCGTGTGCTTACGCTGGAACTCAACGGGGAGACGGTTGCCTACCCTTACGAGCTGCTCTCCGACGTGGGTGTGATCAATGACGCGGCCGGGGGCCAGCCTGTGGCCGTGTTCTGGCAGGCCGGGACCGCATCGCCGCTCGACGGTCCATCGATGACGGGGCGCGACGTGGGCAGTGCCGCCGCCTACTCTGCCACTGTGGAGGGCGCGACGCTGACCTTCCGATGGGCCGGCGGACGGATCGTGGATGACGAGAGCGGCAGCGAGTGGAGCCTGCTCGGCCGCGCGCTTTCCGGACCGATGAAGGGCGCGCAATTGACCCCGCTCGTCAGCATCAACCATTTCTGGTTTTCGTGGGCCGCATTCAGGCCCGGCACGCGGATCTATCAACCATGAGCCGGCAAGCAGGCATGTTCACCGGGCGCAGTCACACAATCGCTGCGCTCCTGGTGACCGCCCTGCCGGCCCAGGCGTGGGTGGTTTCAGGCGCCGAGAAGAGTCCGGTCCCCAGCGTTTCGCTTCTGACGCCAGGCTTGGCGGGGAACGTGGTGCTGCCAGCGTCGGGCGCGGCGACCTGACTGGGCATGCCCGCCCTGCGAAACAAGGAGGACGAATGAAGAAAGCGACCACAACAACCACCTTGCTGAGCGCGCTGGCGCTGGTGCTTGGGGCTTGCGCGCCGGCGGAAACCGGGAGCCGCTTCGCTGCCGGGGTCACAGTGCGCTCGATCGACGAAATCGTGGCCCAAGCCCCGCAGGTCAGCAATTTCGCTAGCGATGGCTCGGCCTCGCTACCCATCCGCACCAGCGTCCCGGTGGCGTGCACGATAGTGTATGGCACGACACCGCAATTCGGCGCGGTGAGCTTTGACCAGGACATGAGCGGCGGCGTACACCACGATCACAATCCGTTGCTATCCGGATTGGAGCCGGAAACCACCTACTACTTCCGCCTCCAGGGCATCGATGCCTCTGGAGTGATCTACCTCTCGGACACGATGACCTTCACCACCCCGCCGCGCGTGGTTGCAGAAGTGAACAACCTGGCCTCCGCCGCGCTGGGGGCTGAGATCATCGGTTTCAGCAGTGCCTATGGAAATGCGGCGCCGGATGCGACTTGGGGCGTCGCCAGCGCCTTCGATGACAATCCCAATACAGCGTGGTCCAGCGCAGGCGACGGGGACAACGCCTGGGTCGAGGTGAAGTTGGCCCGGCCAGCCCTGGTTACGGCAGTTTCGTTTCACAGCCGTTCGATGGCCGATGGCAGCGCCACCACCCGGGCCTTCTCTGTGACCACGGAGAGCGGACAGGTCTATGGCCCGTTCGAGGTGCCGGACACACGTGCGCCCCACGAGTTCGCGACGGCCTTTGAGGCTGAAACGCTTCGGTTCGCCCTGCTCGAGACTACGGGGGGCAACACCGGGGCGATCGACATCGCCGTTCACGGGGAATTCCTGGAGTAACGTGAGCCCCGGGACTCCTGACAGATGCCGGGTAAGAGCTGTTGGGCTGCCTGTGTCCAACAGGCATCGTAGAGCACCTACTGGAAAAGGAGCTGATCGCAATGGGTGAAAATGAAATGCATACCAGCATGTCGCTGAAGGAACACGTCACCTCGCATGTCAAGTATCCCGCCACCAAGGCGGAGATCCTGATGGCCTGCCACACCGGCGAAACTCCGGAGGACGTTCTCAAGGCAGCCGAGAATCATCTGCAGGACAGGACGTATCAAAGCGCCGAAGAGGTGCTCAGGGACCTTCACATGGCCTAGGGCATCCCCCGGCCCCAATCAAGTTGATGACCGAGGAGAGGCAGAGGCCTTCTCCTCGGTTTCGTCTTGGGGCGGCGCGCACTTGACCGGTTGACTGTGAGACACCCGCGCCGACGGGCGTCGTTCCGCCACAGGCATCACAAGGCAGGTGCGCGGCGCGGGATGCGGCAGGGAAAAGATGGGAAGGATGTGCAACATGAAAACACCAGTCCACGTTAACGACAATACCTTCGATGGCTCGGTTCTGAAGTCAAACATCCCCGTTCTTGTCGATTTCTGGGCACCGTGGTGCGGCCCTTGCAAGATGATCGCGCCCGTCCTGGAGAAACTGGCGGCGGAGTACGATGGGCGATTGACTGTAGCCAAGGTAAATACAGATGAGAATGCGCGCTGGTCCATGCAATACGGCGTCCAAGGGATACCGACATTGCTCTTAATCCGCGACGGCAAGGAGGCGGATCGGATCGTCGGCGCAGCGCCGCTCTCGATGATCAAGGCCAAGATCGAGAAGCTGCTGGGCGACTGAAGCCCGGGCAGCGACCTGCACGGGCCACCCCGTTCATCGGGAGCACTCCGGGTGCGCCTGCCCGGCCGCGAACGCGCACGGTCTGTTGTGCCCTTGGGGGGCAGGCGATCGCCGTGCGCTGTGACAAAGCCGCCCCAGGCCATGGCGACGCCTGCGGCGGAACACGGATCTACACCGCCGTCAATCATCACCCTTGCTCCCGGTTGGATGGCACCGGAGGCAGTTGCCATCGTAGTTGGCGACCTCCTTGTGGTGGTCATCCATCTCCGACTGGCGATGGCATAGGAAGCAGCTCCAGGTCGTCAAGGTCGGCTGATGGCAGTCGGAGCACGTATCGGCCCTGCCGTGATTCATCGGGAAGCTGTGGGGTCCATTGTAGGGTGCCGGCCGCCAGGCAGATGTGTTGTGGCAACTATCGCACGCCTGTCCGCCGAACATGCCGGCATGATAGGCGGGTTCGCCATGACAGCTGGAGCACGCGGTCGGCAGGGAGCCGAGGCTGGACCCGTGGCATTGGGAGCAGGCCAGGTTCGTGTGCGCCCCCGTGAGCGGGAAGTCGCTCAGATTGTGGTCGAAGGAAGCCGGCCTCCAGGCCGAGGTGCTGTGACAGGAGCCGCAATTGCCGCCATAGGCCCCATTGTGCCGGTCATCGCTGGCGTGGCAGCTGCCACAGGAGGTTGGGGTGCCCCTATACACACCCCCCGCATGGCAGGATGAGCAGGCTGCGCCCGTGTGAGCGCCCGTCAACGGGAAGGCCGTGGTGTTGTGATTGAAGTTGGCTGGTTTCCAGGCGCTCGTGGTGTGGCATTGCCCGCAATTCGAGCCGAGCTGCCCGGCATGGACATCGTCACGCGCATGGCAGCTGCCGCAGGCCGTGGGCGTGCCCTTGAAGACCGCGTTGAGGTGACAGGACGAACACGCCACCCCGGTGTGTGCTCCTGTGAGGCGGAACGCAGCTCTGTTGTGGTCGAAGGTGGATGGCTTCCAAGCGCTTGTTGTATGGCATTGCGCGCAATCTGAGCCGAACTGTCCGCGATGCGCGTCATCGCTGGCGTGGCAGCCGCTGCAGGTCTGGGGGGTTCCCTTGTACCTGCTGGAGGTATGGCAAGCCGAGCAGGCGACCGAGGCGTGGGCGCCCGTCAACGGGAAGACCGAGGTCCTGTGATCGAACGAGGCTGGCTTCCAGGCGCCGGTGTTGTGGCAGCGCTCGCAATCCGATCCGAGCTGTCCGCTGTGCGCATCATCCCTGGTATGGCAGGCGCCGCAGACCTGCGGCGTGTTGACGTACTGCCCGTTGACATGGCACTTTGAGCAGTCGATGCTGACGTGCGCCCCCGTCAGCCGGAAGCCGAATGCGTTGTGATCCACCGTGACCTGCTTCCACGAGGTCGCGTTGTGGCAGGCGCTGCATTCTTGCGGGAACTGCCCGTTGTGCTTGTCGTCCTTGCTGTGGCAGGCCATGCAGCTGCGCGAGGCGCCCACATACACGTTGTTCACGTGGCACTGCGTACAGGCGGCCCTGGCGTGCGCGCCTTCCAGCCTGAACGCGAACTGATTGTGGTCGACCTTGACGTCCCTCCAGTTGTTCGCGTTGTGGCAGGCACCGCAGTCCTGCCGGAAGGTGCCCTGGTGAGGGTCGTCCTGCCGGTGGCAGGCCGCGCACGCGGAGGGCGTTCCCTGCAAGAGGCCGTTGATGTGGCACTCGGTGCAGGCAAGCTTTGCATGCCGGCCGGTCAGCGCGAAGGACGCCAGCGAGTGGTCAAACCTGGCCGGTGTCCAGCCGCGCGGGGTGTGGCACTCCTCACATGAGGTTCCGAGGCGGCCAGCGTGCGGCTCGTCCTCAAGGTGACAGGAGGAACAGGCCGTGGGTGTGGACTGGAGGTCCTTCAGGCTCTGTGCGCCGCGGTGACAATCGGCACAGCCGGGCCCTGCGTGCTTTTCGGTAAGTTTGAAGGCAGTCCTGTTGTGATCGAACTTGCGGCCGAAGGTGTCCACGCCGTCGTGGCATTGGGTGCACTGGACACCGAAGTCCAGCCGATGTGTCAGCATGAAGAGGGGCTGGGTCTGGCTATGGCAGCTGTTGCAGGTCTCCTGGCGGAAGTCCAGCAGGCTGGGCTGGGTGTGGCAATCGCCGCAGACGAAGGGTTGCCCGTTCGCGTCCTGCTGGTGCGCTTTCAGGGAGAAGCCGAGGGCATCGTGAGGAAAGGTCCGGATGTCCAGGTCCGTGAGCTCCGCGCCTGCGCCGCGATGATCGGGATGGCAACCGCGGCAGGACAGGAGCCCCGCCTTCTGCTGCAGCGCGCCGTGGAGCGTGCCTGCGTTGGAACGTTCGGCGGCAATGTTCTGGTGGCACTGCAGGCATCGATCCGCCATTCGCTCGGATCCAAAGGGTGAGGCGTGGCATGCCCCGCAGTTGTCACCGATCTCCGCGTGGGAGGAGACCCCGCCGCGCGGCTCTCCCGCCAAGGCGCTCAATGGCCCCGGGCTGAACATGCCGCTGCCGTGGACGATGGCACTGGCACCGACCGCAGCCGCGGTGATGACCGCTGCGATCAGGGCAATCGGCGAAAGGCAACCCAGGCGGCTACGATCCATCGGCTTTGGGCGGGCAGAGACCCGATACGGCCGCGGCCCGCAGCTCAATCAGCGAAGCAGCGTGGCGTAGTACAGGGCCGCCACGATATGAATCAAGGCGGCGCTGAACAGTGCCATTCCCAGGGGCACGTGAATGGTGTGCCACAGCGCCATCAGGCGCCGGGCATTGGCGATCGCTTCACGATCCGTTTCGGAGGCATATCCCTCGATCTCCAATCCTTCGGCCGTTCGAGGGATGCGCGTGTAGATGTAGCGGCCGACGAAACCGCTGATAACAATGAGCACGGTCAGCAGCGTCACGATGCCGGCCAGCCCGTTGAATTTCCAGGAGCTGTGCAACAGCACCATGAACGGCCCCACGATGCCGGTCACGACGTGAAACTGCAGCCAGCCCGCCATGAGGCCCCAGCGCACGACGCGGCTGCGCTTTCGCAAGCTGTACAGGGTTTCCGCCAGGATCATCAAGAGGAAACCCACTATGCCCAGCCCATGTCCAAACAGTCCGGAGGCCGCGGGCACCTGCCCGGCGCGGAGCGAGACCGCGGCATAGACCGCGGCAATGGCGATACAGATGACCAGGGCCAGCTTCAGCTCTGTGCCGCTACGCAGCATGTGGCAGCCCTCGGGCGGCCCAAAATCCCCCCAAGATATCGGCAACCTGCGCCCCCGGTTCCAGCAGCCTGTCCCGAATGGCACTGATGTCGACCCGGTCACGGATCAGTGTCTCCAGGGGCGAGGAGAGGCCCTGGTCGCCCATGACGATCGCGCCTAACAGCACTTTCTCGCCGACCATGATCCGCAGCCGGTTCACATCAAAACCGGTTTGGGCGATGATGGCGTCCGGCCTTTGCCTCCATGTCTCGCTGTCGCCCCGTGCAATGCCGAGCAGGTCCGGGTCGCGGCCCATGCCGACCCTGCCGATGATGGTGGTGGTGAGGCCCGCCAGCCGGGTGACATTGAAGGGGGTGGGCTTGGTGTACACGGCCGGCTGACCGGCCATGTTCAGCCCGGCCGTCCTGCCCTGCTGTCGCGCCGGTCCCCACAGACTGTCGAGCACCGCCGCGCCGGAGGCCGGGTCGAAAACCTGCGCCACGTCGCCCGCGGCGAAGACGTCCGGCAGGTTGGTTTGCATATTGACATCGGTCAGGATGCCCCTGTCACAGGCGATTCCGGCCTCCTGCGCCAGGGAGATCTTTGGGGCAATGCCCACCGCGTAGACCAGCAGATCGCACTTCATCACTTGGCCGGCGGTGGTGCGCACTCCGGCCACCTTCGATCGTCGTCCAAAGAGGCTTTTCTTGCCGAGCACCTCTGCCACCTCGGTCCGATGGTGAAGGACCACGCCTTCTTTTTGCAGCCGCTGCTCGACGATCCTGGATTCGGCCGCGTCCAGCACACTGGCCCAGTAGCGCTCGCCCCGCAGCAGGTAGTGCACCCTGAGGTGGCGCGCCTTCAATCCCTCAACGAGTTCCAAGGCTGTGATGCCGCCTCCCAGGACGATCGCCGTTCGCGAGCGGCGCGCCCGCTTCACAATGCGCTTCGCGTCCTCCAGGTGGTCGAGCTTCATCACGCCGTCGAGGTCGGCGCCGGGAACGTCAAGGGGCAGCGCCGAGGCGCCGGTGGCGATCAGGAGCCGATCATAGGGTACCCACATGCTGCCGTCGATCTCGACCTCATGCTCCCCCGCCAGGATTCGCGTAACGTGGCCCTGCACGGTGCGGGCCCGCAGCCGGTTGTAGGCCTCAGGTTGATAGGGCCGCAGGAGTGCTTCCGTGATCTCGCTGGTGAGGTAGTAGGCCAGGCCAGGACGGGAGTAGTATCCGTGCGGATCATCGCCGACGACCGTCAGCTCGCCGCCGGCATCCACCTCGCGAATGGCTTCCATGGCCGCGAGGGAAGCGACTCCCGTGCCGATGATCAGGTAGCGCGTCACCCGCTTCCCCTCCGGAACAGGTCGGCTTCTTCAAAGCGCAGGACCCCGCGCGGGCAGCGCGCCACGCATTCGCCGCAGGTCAGGCAGTGGCTGTCCACCACCGGTGCCCCGCGCCAGGCATAGCTGCGGACATCGATGCCGATCGGACAGTTGAAGGAGCAGATGCCGCACTGCACGCAGCGGGCCGGGTCGGGAACGACCTGGCCGGCAACCAGGACTTTGCGCTTCGTGGAATCTGACTGCAAGATTGATTTCAGTCTCATGGAGGGCACAGTTGCTGGAGAGGCGTGTACACCGAACAGGTTGTGATCCAGCCCTGCAATGTGAGAGAGCGCCAAGTCGCGGCGCTGGCCACGCAACGGACGGCCCACTAGGGCCGCCAGTCGGGGCAGTATATCACCGGCCGGCGCGCAGGCGGGCTGCACCGGGCAGCGACCTGCCCCCACGCCGGCGCTATCTCCCTCTCCGGTTTCCCTACGATTGGGCGTCGTGGGCCGGACGGCAGGCAAAGGCAAGGCCCGGATCGCCACCAGATCTGTCGCCGAGCGGCGCGTTGCCGGGGCTGGTGCCCTGGCGTTGAGTACTGCTTGATCTTTGCTCGCGTCCGGCAACATCCGCCCAGGCTGCAACGGCGCGGTGACAGCACCACGGGCACGCCGGCAGAGCCGTGAGGCAC
>DATIPW010000294.1:0-16623 GCA_035471605.1 Anaerolineales bacterium
TCCATACGTAGTACTTGCCTTCGCGTCCTTCAGAATCCGCGTCCAAAGAGGAATAGAATCCGCCCTCGGGGTGAGTCATTTCTCGCGCCACGAAGTCCAAGGTCTCGGCTGCAACCTGCCGGAACGATGTTTCTCCGGTAACCAGGAAGGCATGGAGGTAGGCGAGCGCCAGCTGGGCGTTGTCGTACAGCATCTTCTCGAAGTGCGGGACGTGCCAGGTGGTGTCGGTGGAGTAGCGAGAGAAGCCCCCGCCGAGGACGTCGTACATGCCGCCGCGTGCCATGGCCTGGAGCGACTGGGTGGCAACCGCCAGGCCGTCTGCATGTGCACCGGGATCGGCGGCTGCCTGAAGCAGCAGCAGCTCTATCGCCATCGGCTGCGGGAATTTTGGCGCTGCTCCCCAGCCGCCGTGTTGGCGGTCTGCGTGCCTGACCAGCCAGGATTCGGCCTGCTCCAGGAGCTGCTGCGAAACGACCCCGAGATGCGATGGCAGGTCAGGCGTGGACAGGCTCTGATCCACCCGCGCCGCGACTGCATGAATCTCCTGTTGCCTTGTGCCCCAGGCCTGCGCCAGTGCGCGCAGCAACTCCGGAAAGCCGGGCAGGTTATAGCGGCGAGCTGGAGGGAAGTAGGTGCCGGCGTAGAACGGCCGCAAGTCGGGCGTCAGGAACACCGACATGGGCCAGCCCCCCGAGCCGGAAAGCGCAACGGTGGCGCGCATGTAGATTGCATCCAGATCCGGGCGTTCTTCCCGATCCACCTTGACGCAGACGAAATTCTCGTTAAGGATCGAGGCGGTGAGCTCATCTTCAAAGGATTCATGGGCCATGACGTGGCACCAGTGGCAGGCGGCATAGCCGATGCTCAGGAAGATCGGCTTGTTCTCCTGCTTTGCCCTGGCCAGCGCCTGCTCTCCCCAGGGGTGCCAATCGACCGGATTGGACGCGTGCTGCAACAGATAAGGAGAGTTCTCTTCAGCTAGATAGTTGGGCACGAGAGTCTCACTTGAAGGCGGAATGCCTGGCTGATGTGCACGACGGCTTTTTCTTGAGCATCACGTTGGGCCGGGCAACGACACGCCGATAAACCTTCGAGTATACTGCCGGGGCTTGGCACCTCGGGCGCGGCGCCCCAAGGCGCTGTCCGCTGCACACACGCTGCGGCCACCCCATTGGATGGGTCGCAGTCATTGTAAAGTCGGAAGGAAGAAAGATGGGGGGATTGGGAATGAAGCTGGTGGGCACCGTCTGGCGTTTCCTGCAAAGCTGGGGACCTGCCCTGCTGACAATGCTGGGGATCTTTGTGCTCTCCTCACAGCCATCCATCGAGCTGCCCCACTTCGGCTGGGCGGATGCGGTCATCAAGAAGAGCGGGCACGTGATCGGGTACGGCTTGCTGGGACTCTGCTATTGGCGCGGATTTGGATGGCGAACGGGCTGGGCTGTGAGGGCCTGGGCGCTGGCTGTCGTTTACGGGATGACGGACGAACTGCATCAGATGTTTGTTCCCGGAAGGCAAGCCTCCGCCTGGGACGTGATCCTGTTTGATGCATCTGGTGCCGCCATCGCGCTGTGGCTCGCACACCGGCATGCAGTGAGCTTGCAGGGGCAACAGGTGGAGGACTGAGCTTTGCCGCCCTGCCGTGCAGCCAGGCTTAGGCCGCATTGGCCGTCAGGGACTCCCTACTCAAACTCAAGCTCCATCTCCGCGTCGTCGCTCCACTCTTCCAGACGATCGATCTCGATGTCGCTGAAGAGCGTCTCCTGACGGACCTGAACGCGGTAGCGTTTGATCAGCTCCAGCAGTGCAAGGAAGGTTACCACGACCTCCAGTCGAGTGGACTGATCTCCAACCAGCCCGCGGAAGGAGGCGCGTCGCAGCTGCCGCAGCGCGCGGGCGATGAGGTCTATCTTCTCGCGGATGGTCACCGTCGGCGGCGCAATCACGCTGCCGAGCGGTTCCTTGTCGGCCGCCCGGGCGAAAGCACGCTCCGCAGCTGCCATCAATTTCAGCAATGTCAGGCTTGAGGGATCAAGCTTCGGATCGATCCTAGGCGGTGGCGCAACACGCAGATACGTTCGCATTTCCGCCTGCTGGCGCGAATCCAGCCACGCCCCAATCTCTTTAAAGCGCTTGTAGAGCCGCAGCTGCTCGACCAGGGATTCGCCCAGGTCTTCATCGCCCTGCTCGCGCTGGGGGGGTCTGGGCAGCAGCGCCTCCGACTTGATCTGCAGCAGCCGGGCGGCGATGATCAGAAACGCAGAAATGTCGTCGGCGCTGGACTCTTGCAGGGAGTGCAAATATGCCAGATACTGGTCCGTGACCACAGCCAACGACACTGCAGTGATGTCAAGTTCAGCGCGCTCGATCAGATCGAGCAGCAGGTCAAGCGGTCCTTCGTAGATTGGGATGCGCACCTGGTAATCGGTGCGCGGACCAAGCGGATTCTGCATTGCGCGGGCGATTATATCAGCGCCTGTCGGGGCACCCGTCCGGAAGAAGCCCCCAGGGCGGCGGGTATAATCACCGCATGTCCTCGAAGCTCTCGCACGTTGATGCATCCGGTCGGGCCCGAATGGTGGATGTCAGTGACAAGCCGGAGACCGCGCGTACGGCGACTGCGCGCGGCGAAGTCACGATGAATCTGGCCACTTTCGGATTGATTCGGGACGGCCAGATGAAAAAGGGCGATGTCCTAGGAGCAGCTGAATTGGCGGGCGTGATGGCAGCCAAGAGGACGTCCGAGCTGATCCCCTTGTGCCACCCTATCAGCCTTTCTCAGGTCGACGTGCGGATCGCGCTGAGTGAATCCCTGCCGGGCGTGGAAATCACCGCGACGGCCAAGACGACAGGCAGGACCGGAGTGGAGATGGAGGCCCTGACAGCGGTGTCGGTGGCTGCCTTGACGGTCTACGATATGGCCAAATCTGCGGACAGGGGCATGCACATCGGCAACATTTGTCTGGTGGAGAAGCGCGGTGGGCGCTCTGGGGATGTGGTAAATGAATAGGATCAAGGTGCTGTTCTTTGCCACGCTGCGCCAGCGTGCAGGAATGAAAGCGTTGGAATTGGACGTTCCCGAGGAGATGAGTGTCCAGGGTCTCCGAGAGCTTCTGGGACGGGATTACCCAGCGCTTCGCCAATCGCTGGAGACAGTGGTGATTGCCGTCAATCGCGAGTTCGCCTTTGATGACGCAGTAATTCCGACGAATGGAGAGGTTGCCTTCTTTCCACCTGTCAGCGGCGGCTGAGCTTGGTCCGGCGGTTGCACGGCATGCCGCTTCCGCCCTCTTCCCCAAGAATCCATCATGGCATTTCCCACGATTGTCTCTCTCACGACGGCCGAGATCGACCTGGATGATCTCTTGCGCGGCATCACACTTCCCACGACCGGTGCCGCCGCCATCTTCACGGGCATAGTCCGTCAGGTGACCCGCCGCAATCCCGCCCACGACACCCAATACCTCGAGTACGAAGCCTACAGGCCGATGGCTGAGGCCAAGATGAGGCAGGTGGCGGAAGAGATCCGCAACCGCTGGCCCGTAGTGGAAGGGATCGCCATTGTTCAGCGATTGGGGAGACTCGAACCGCAGACCCCCACGGTTCTCATCGCCTGCACCGCGGCGCACCGGGATGATGGTGTTTTCGACGCGGCCCGCTATGGAATCGACCGGCTCAAGGAGATCGTTCCAGTCTGGAAGAAGGAAACGGGACCGGGCGGCGAATGGTGGGTCGAAGGTGACCACGTACCGGAGCCCGGGGCATAATGGGCGTTGTTTGCCTCAACTGCGCCCGAGCCTACCCCGAATCCGGCGTGCCCTACCGCTGTCCCCGGTGCGGTGGTCTTTTTGATGACCTCGAGCCTGTGATCTGGCACGATCCGGATCCCACACAGCCCGGCATCTGGCGCTACTGGCGTTCCCTGCACAACCAAGGAATTCGAGTTTCGCTTGGGGAGGGGCAAACACCCCTCGTGGATGCGCTGGTAGCAGGTCGGCGGGTGTTCTTCAAATGCGAGTATGCCAATCCCACGGGTTCATTCAAGGACCGTGGCAGCGCGACCTTGATCTCCGTGCTGTCGGCCCGCGGAGTTGTTGACGCAGTGGAGGACTCGTCCGGGAACGCCGGCGCCTCCTTTGCGGCGTACGCGGCCCGCAGCGGAATGCGCGCGCGCGTGTTTGTCCCGGACTCGGCCTCCGGGCTCAAGCGCAGGCAGATTGAGGCCTACGGCGCGGAGCTGGTGCCAGTGCCCGGATCGCGATCCGACACCGCGGCGGCCGCGCTGCGTGCTTCCGAGCAGGGCGCGGTCTATGCCAGCCATGCCCATCTCCCCTTCAATTTGACCGGCTACGCCACGGCTGCCTTCGAGATTGTCGAGCAGCTTTCTGCAGTTCCCGGGGCAGTCCTGGCGCCCACTGGCCAGGGCGGCCTTCTGCTCGGCATGGCTCGCGGGTTTCTTGGGCTGAAGCAGGCGGGCGCGATTGACCGGGTGCCAAAGCTTGTAGGTGTGCAGGCCGTTGCGTGCGCTCCGCTTGCGGCATGCTTCGAGATCGGAATCAATGGGTTGGATCTGGTGACTGAAGGCAAGACCCTCGCGGAGGGAGTCCGTGTGCGAAACCCGCTGCGTTTGCAGAGCGTCGTGAGCAGTGTGCGCGAGTCTGGCGGGTGTTTCGTGACAGTGGACGAATCGGATATCCTGCCTGGGCGTGACTCCCTGGCAAGGCTGGGGTTCTATGTAGAGCCGACATCGGCCCTGGTGTGGAAAGGGCTGCAGCTGGTTGTGGAGCAGCTGCCGGATCCCGTGGTCGTGATACTTACCGGCTCAGGGCACAAGTGGGCGATGAACTAGGAGCATTGATGGAACGCATTGTGATCACTGGGATGGGAGCTGTCAGCCCGCTGGGACTCAACGTGGCAGAGAGCTGGAAGAACGCAATCGCGGGCGTGTCTGGGGTGGGGCCCATCACGCAGTTCGACCATGCCCGCATGCAGGTTCACATTGCTGCAGAGGTGAAGGGCTTTGACCCCTCAAAATTCGTCGAGAGCCGCGAATCGCGCCGCCGTGACCGGTTCGAGCTGCTTGCCACCGCCGCCGCGAGCGAGGCCGTGGCTGAGGCCGGGCTCGAGATCAGCGAGGTCACTGCCGCCCGTATCGGAGTAGTAGTTAGTTCCGCCATTGGAGGTCTCCGATCGCTGGAGGAGGCGGTGCTCACCGTTCACACGGACGGCCCCCGGCGGGTGAGCCCGTTCATGATCCCCATGTTGATGGCAAATGGCGCCTCGGGGCTGATCGCAATTGACCACGGAATCAAGGGCCCTTGCTTTTCTGTGGCCTCGGCTTGTGCTTCTGGCGCGGACGGGATCGGCATGGCGCTGCTCATGCTGCGCTCCGGCATGATTGACGTGGCGCTGGCCGGCGGCTCAGAATCCACGGTGCTCACAACGGCCGTGGCCGCCTTCGATCGCGTCGGCGCCATGTCCCATCAAAACGATGACTACAGTATGACCCCGGCCCCTTTCGACAAGAACCGGGATGGGTTGGTGATGGGGGAGGGCGCAGCGGTCATCGTTCTCGAGCGCGAGGCAGCAGCACGCAAGCGGGGGGCCACGATCTACGCGGAGCTGGCTGGATACGGCTCGACGGCGGATGCCTTTCACGTAACGGCACCTCATGCCGAGGGAGAAGGGGGTTCTGCTGCAATTCGCCAGGCGTTGGAGTCGGCGGGGGCTGCGCCCGAGGATGTGGGCTACATTAATGCGCATGGCACGGCCACGCAGCTGAACGACGTTTCCGAGACAAAGGCCATCAAGCGCGCCCTTGGATCGCTGGCTGGCAGCATTCCAGTATCCTCCACCAAGTCGATGACCGGCCACATGATGGGCGCCACCGGCGCTCTGGAGGCCATCTTCTGTGCGCTGGCCATTCGGGATGGAGTCTTGCCGCCCACGATCCACTACCGAACGCCGGACCCGGAGTGCGACCTGAACATTATTGCCAATGAGGCCCGCGAGGTGAAAGTGGACTTGGCGCTGAGCAATGCCTTCGGATTCGGGGGTCACAACGCCGTGCTGGCGTTACGGCGTTTTTCATAGGACGGGAGTCAGCAGCACCCAGGGGCCCTTGGGCTTGCGGCAGTACCTGCCTGGTGCTATAATAGTGGGTCGCACAATCCAAGGCAATTGAGCACGACTTTCTGAGGAAAAGCATCCATGGAAGATCTAATGAAGGCCGCACAGGCCGCGCCAAATGAGAATATACCGGCAATGCGCGCGGGGGATACGGTGAATGTGCATGTACGCATCAAGGAGGGGGAACGCGAGCGCATCCAGGAATTCCGCGGTACCGTCATCCGCCTCCGCAAGGGCGGCAACGAGGCCTCGCTGACCGTGCGCCGCATTGCCTCCAACGGGATCGGTGTGGAGCGCACCTTCCTGCTGCGCTCGCCGCGACTCGAAAAGGTGGTTGTGGAGCGGCACAACCAGGTCCGCAGGGCACAGTTGTACTTCATGCGCGGCCGGACAGGCAAGTCTGCACGGCTCAAGCAGAAGTTTGAGTAGCCGGGATACCAGGACGCAGGCAGCTGCGCCCTGTTTTTTTTCTTGGCACCGATGCCTCCGCTGATCGGAATCACCAGTGACGTTTCCAGCAACCGCTTTGGCCAACGCCTGACGCAACTTCCCGAAGCCTATTCATACGCGCTGGCGCAAGCCGGCGCGGTACCCGTGCTAATCCCAAGCCTTCCAGACTCGGGAAACTGGTCCAGCCTTGCCGGCAGGCTGGACGCCATCGTGTTCTCTGGTGGCGGCGATATCGATCCCGCCCAATACGCCGGGAAGCGTGACGCAAGACTGAAAGAAGTCAGTCCGGTGCGGGACCAGGTAGAGTTGGCGCTGCTCCGGACCGCAATCGAGTCTGGCAAACCCTTCCTGGGAATCTGCAGGGGCTGCCAATTGGTGAACGTGGCATTCGGCGGTACTCTCCACGCGGATCTGAATACCTGCCGGCCGAGTTCCATACGTCACGATCATCCAGGAGACGAGCGGAAGGTGCTGGTGCATGAGGTGTCTCTGGAATCAGGGACCCAGCTTGCCGGTATTGTGAGTCGCCACACGATCGCGGTCAACAGCCACCACCATCAGGGCTTGAAGGAGATTGGCCCCGGTCTTCGGGTGTCGGCTCGTGCCCCGGATGGCTTGATTGAGGCGGTGGAGCTGCCCGGGCATCCGTTCGGCGTGGCGGTACAATGGCACCCAGAGTGGCTTACGCACCAAGAATGGACGCGCCAGCTCTTCCGCGGGCTTGTGGATGCGGCCGCCAACCGATTGACTCCTGCGGGATAGTGTGATCATGCAGCTCAACAAGACCACGCTGGGAATTTTTGATTCCGGAGTGGGCGGGCTTTCGGTACTCCGATGCATTGTGGAAGAAATGCCCGATGCGTCGGTGATCTACGTGGCGGACCAGGCCCACGTTCCCTACGGCCCACGCACCCTGGAGCAAGTGCGCGGATTCTCGGAGGGGATTGCGCGGTTCCTTCTCGCCAAGGGTGCCCACGTGGTCGTCGTGGCCTGCAATTCGGCATCCGCCGCGGCGCTGGCGGACCTGCGGCGCATGTTCCCTGAGGTTCGCTTTGTGGGTATGGAGCCGGCCGTGAAGCCGGCCGCCGAAAAGACCCGGAGCGGCATGGTGGGTGTCTTGGCCACACCGGCCACATTTCAAGGTGCCCTGTATGCCTCCGTTGTGGAACGGTTCGCCGCCGACGTGGAGCTGTTGCGGAGCACCTGCCCGGGCTTGGTGGAGCAGATCGAGCTGGGCAACCTGGACGGGGCCGCGACCCGCGGCATCTTGAACGACGCCCTGCGACCCATGCTGGCACAGGGCATCGATACCGTGGTACTCGCCTGCACCCACTTTCCGTTTGTCATACCGATCATCGAGGAGATCGTCGGGGATACCGTGCGTGTCATAGATCCAGCCCCGGCTGTTGCACGCCAGGCCTTGCGCCTGTTGCGAGGCGACGACACGCGGCGGCAGTCATCGCGAGCCGGGGACATGCGCTTCTTCACGTCCGGAGAGCCGAAGGCCTTTGAAGCCATGCTCCAAAGGCTGCTCGGATTCACGGGCGACGTCGCGGGACTCAGGTGGCTTTCCGAAAACGAGGTGGTCGAAGGCCCCCGGCGCATGACTTCGGCAGGTACGAAGGCTCCGCCAGCATCCCAGAGGTGATCTCTTGATCGGACGCGATCCGCTCCGCTGCATCCTGCCTCCCTATCTGCTGCGGAGCATTCATGCCCGAAGCTCCGCAGCGCGGCAGCAGGACATCCTGACGTCAATCGTCGGAAGTGCACGGTTGCGCGCCCACCGAAGGGCGATGGCCCTTGGGCCCGGCGGCTTTGGCGCGGCTGGTGAGCTGCTGGGAAAGCGGCGCAGGGTGTTCACGGCTGAAAATGGCACGAATCTGCCCGGCAAGCTTGTCCGTGAGGAGGGTGATCCGGCCGTCGACGATCCTGCCGTGAACGAGGCCTTTGATGGTGCGGGCCACACGTACGATCTTTTCCGGGAGGCATACGAGCGAGATTCCCTGGATGGAGCCGGCATGGCACTGGACTCGACCGTCCACTATGGTCGAGCCTATGACAACGCCTTCTGGGACGGCAAGCAGATGGTGTATGGAGATGGGGATGGAGAGCTCTTCAACCGCTTCACGGTGGCGCTGGAGGTGATTGGCCACGAGTTCACCCATGCCGTCGTCCAATTTACGTGCAATCTCGGCGACAGCGGTCAGTCAGGTGCCCTTGGCGAATCCTTTTCCGATGTCTTTGGCTCTCTGGTCAAGCAGCGACGCAACGGCCAACGGGCAAACGAGGCGGACTGGCTCGTGGGGGAGGGTCTATTCACGTCACGCGTAAATGGCGCGGCCCTTCGCAGCCTCAAGGAACCGGGGAATGCCTATGACGATCCGGTGCTGGGAAAGGACCCGCAGCCGGCTCACATGCGGGACTACGTCACCACACTGGAAGACAATGGCGGCGTGCACATCAATTCTGGGATTCCGAACCATGCCTTCTTTCTCGCGGCGGTGGCCATGGGCGGCCTGGCATGGGAAAGGGCAGGCCGCATCTGGTACGTGGCGTTGCGGGACCACATGCGCAGCAATACGGATTTCCAGGCCGCAGCCGAGCTGACGTTTCGTGTGGCGGGCGACCTATACGGCCAGTCGAGCGCGGAGCAGGAAGCAGTGCAGTATGCGTGGGAAAGCGTGGGTCTGAAGATCGATGTGTCGCCCCAGTCACTGCCCACCCCCTCCGGCTGTCTGGCGGCGCCCCTGACGGCCTTTCGGGGACTCCTGGGCCGGAAGGCCGCTGGATGACAGATTGAGGTGCGGCAGTGAGAATCGAATTTCTACGAACTGGAGGCTTTGCGGGACTGAGGCTTTCGCTCACCTTGAACACCGAAGACCTGCCGAGGGAGCAGGTCTCAAGACTCATGGAACTGCTCGAATCGGCCAGGCTGGAAGGACAGCCTCCGCAAGCGTCCGAGGCGACGCCGGCCAGGGATCGATTTGAGTACCGGCTGACGCTCGCCCGCGGAGCGCCGCAGGAAGCCTCCTTCGTCTGGCGGGAACCTGATGTGCCGGCCGAGGTTTGGCCCCTAATGGAGTACCTGATGGAGTTGGGGACGCGCCCATCTCGCCCGGGTCAAGCCGGGGGTTTTCCGTCGCCGTGAGGCAGCCGGGCCTATTCCTTTTCGATGTGGAAAACGGCGTCGTTCGGATGGACGCGCTGCGCCACCTTGATGGCCACGTCCTCGCCCGGCTTGGCCTCCTCGACGGACTTGTGCTCGATTTGAAGTGACGTCACTTCCTGCTTGAAGTCGGTCGAATGACCCAGGAAGTGCAGGCTGTCCCCCACGCGGACCCTCTCTTCCAGCGCCAGCACCGCAACACTCAGGTGGTCAAAGAAGTGCGTCACCTTGCCGACGCGCTTGCCCGACATACGGCACCTCCTTCGCCAAGGCTGCACGGCGCCTCCCGCAACCGGCTCCTCTGCCCACGCCTGCCAGAGGACACATGCCAGGAGCGTGCGCGCGCTGTCACGAAGGCGTGTTCATCTTCCCCCGGAACCATTATAGTGCAGGTTCAGCCTTGGCTGGCCCACGATCTTCAGAGTGCCGCCTCCGCTGCGCCAGGCAGCGGGCTCATACGTCAGCCGGCACGACTCCCAAATCGCCGGGACTGATCGATCTTCCTGAAAAATTGGAAAACGACAGGTCGTGAAAGGGTAGGTCCAGAGCATGCTGCAGCCGCTCAAACAGGCCCAGGTAGCTCTGTGCAATGGCGGTTTCCCACCGCAGTTGGAGCAATCCGGCTGTGTGCCTGATCAGCGCGGCCTCACCTTCGATTTCGACAAAGTCGCCGTACGGAAGCTCGTCCAGCATGATTCGCGCACCGGCCAGCGCCAGGGTCGTGCGAATCTTCTCGTATTCGAAGGTCAAAACGTACCCCAGCTGTTTCAGCAGCTCCTCGGCCCGGCCCAGGTCGTCGACTTGGAGCTCCAACTCGACCCGGCTGCGGACGCCGTCATCGAACTTGCCTGGCCCCTTGTAAGTCAGCGTGACTGCGGAGTCCTGGCGCAAGCGCAGCGCCCGGCCGTCCCGCGCCAGGCGTCGGTCTGGAGTGTCAAAGCGTCGATTGGTTTCGTGGATCCGGGAGCTGAGCAACTCTGCCCCGAGGTCCAGAAGCCGTTGCCGCAGCGCTGGCATGCTGCGCACAAGGAATTTGGCCTCAATCTCAGTGTCCCCCGACATCCTGCCACCTCAACTGATCGTCAGCAGGGTCTGCCGCTGTTCGACGGTTTCGCCCGGCTTGATCTTGATCCGGCTCACCGTGCCGGCGCGCGGCGCCCTGAGCTCGTTTTGCATCTTCATCGACTCCAGGATGATCAGAACATCTCCCTTGGCGACATCCTGGCCCTGCTGCACGCTGACGGTGATCACCAGGCCCGGCATTGGCGCCTTGAGGTGGAACTCGCCCGACTCAGCGAGGGTCCCACCCGCAGCCGCCCGCAGTCGTTTCTCGCGCTCATCCTCCACCTTTGCCGGGTACTGCTGGCCCAGCAGCAGCACCTGCCACTCGTCTTCGCCTTCATAGACATAGGCCTCGTAGGACTTGCCGTCGATCACCATGGAGTAGACCGGCTGGCCGCTGATGTTGCCGAGGTCGACTTCGACGATCTTGCCATCGATGCTCACGCGCCCCTGTCCAAGCACCTCGACGCTGAACTCCTTGTCGCCGATCGTGGTCACATATCTCACGCGGGCCTCCTAGCGGTGCATGCGTTCCCAGCGACCCATCCACTTCCAGTTGCTCGTGTCACGCTCATTGCGCACGATGAATTCGGCGGAGCGCTGGTAGGCTTCGTGTGCCACCAGAGTGGCAAACACAGCGGCAATGTCCGGATGGTGCGGCCCGCGCTGGGCGTGGGATAGCGGCGGGGAAAAGCGCTGCTCCACGAACCGAGTGTCATACTGACCTCCCATGAAGCGGTGGGAGTTCATCATCATCTGGTGGAACGGGATGTTGGTGCGGACGCCCACGATGCGGTACTCTTCCAGCGCCCGGCGCATGCGCAGAATCGCCTGGCCGCGGGTCTCGCCCCAGACGATGAGTTTGGCGATCATCGGATCGTAGTAGGGCGTGATTTCGAAGCCCGGATACACGCCGGTATCCACACGCACGCCGGGGCCCGTGGGCAGCAAGCTGTGGGTAATTCTCCCGGTGGAAGGCACGAAGTTGCTGTACGGATCCTCGGCATTAATCCTGCATTCGAGCGCATGGCCTCGCAGGCGGATGTCCTCCTGCTTGTAGCTCAGCTGCCGGCCGCGGGCAATACGCATTTGCTCCGCCACGATGTCCACACCCGTGATGACTTCCGTGATCGGGTGTTCAACCTGCAGCCGGGTGTTCATTTCCAGAAAATAGAAGTTCCTGTCCTTGTCAACCAGGAACTCAATGGTTCCCGCATTGACATACTGCACCGCCTTGGCCGCCTTGACCGCCACCCCGCCCATTCTCTCCCGCAGGTCCTGATCCACGAAGGGCGAAGGGGCCTCCTCGATCAGCTTCTGATGGCGTCTTTGCAGCGAACAGTCACGCTCGCCCAGGTGGATCACGTTTCCATGTTGATCCGCCAAGATCTGGATCTCGATGTGTCGCGCTCCCTTGACCAGCTTCTCAAGATAGACGTTGCCGTCCCCAAAGGCCGACTCCGCCTCCCGGCGCGCCGACGCCAGCAACGCGGGCATCTCCTTGAGTGCTGTGACCTCGCGCATCCCCTTGCCGCCACCGCCAGCAGAAGCCTTGATGAGCAGCGGGAAACCGATCCTGGGGGCGGTGGCCAGCAGCTCTTCGTCCGTCATGCTCGCCGTGCCTTCTGTGCCAGGTACAACCGGCACGCCGGCCGCCAGCACCGTCTCGCGGGCCACCATCTTGTCTCCCATCGCCGCGATAGCCGAGGGCTTGGGACCGATGAAGACCATGCCGGCCTCGGCACAGTCTGCCGCAAAGGACTCGCGTTCCGCCAGGAAGCCATACCCGGGATGGATGGCGTCGGCGCCGCACTTGCGGGCGATCGCCAGGATCTTGTCCGCCCTCAGGTAGGAATCGCGCGACGGCGCCGGCCCCAGCAGGTAGGCTTCGTCCGCGTAGCGGACGTGCAGCGCGTTTCGGTCCGCCTCGGAATAGACGGCAACCGATTCGATTCCCAGCTCGCGGCAGGCTCGCAGGATTCGCACCGCGATCTCGCCTCGATTGGCTACGAGCACCTTCTTGAACATGGACTCTCTCCCGAAGCCCGGCCTGGCCGGATGCTACAGTGGTATGTTTCCGTGTTTCCGCGGCGGATTGGAGTCACGCTTGTTCTGGAGCATTTCGAGCGCATTGATCAGGCGTGGCCGGGTTTCGCGGGGTTCGATGATGTCGTCGATGAAGCCGCGCTCGGCCGCGACGTATGGGTTGGCGAACTTCTGCCTGTACTCCGCCACCAGTTCGGCCTTGCGCTGGGCCGGATCTGCGGCCTCCTCGATCTCCTTGCGGGAAATGATGTTTACGGCGCCCTCCGGGCCCATGACCGCGATCTCGGCGGTCGGCCACGCCAGGTTGAGATCGCCGCGAATGTGTTTGGACGACATCACACAGTACGCTCCACCATAGGCCTTGCGCGTGATCACGGTCAGCTTGGGCACGGTTGCCTCGCAGTAGGCGTACAGCAGCTTGGCGCCGGCGCGAATGATTCCGTGATGCTCCTGGTTGGTTCCGGGCAGGAAGCCCGGCACGTCCTCGAAGGTGATGATCGGGATGTTGAAGGAATCGCAGAAGCGCACGAAACGCGCCCCTTTTTCGCTGGCATCAATATCGAGCACGCCGGCCAGCACCATGGGCTGGTTGGCCACGATTCCCACGGAGTGCCCGGCCAGACGGGCGAAGCCCACCACGATGTTCGCGGCGAAGCTCTCGTGGATCTCGTAGAACTGCCCATTGTCCACAATCTTGGCGATGGCTTCGCGGATATCGTAGGGTTTGTCCGGCGAGGCCGGAACGAGCGCATCCAGGGTGGGATCCATGCGCAGTGGATCATCTGTGGACTGAACCACGGGCGGGTCTTCCATGTTGTTCTGGGGCAGGAATCCCATGAGTTTGCGCACCAAGTAAAGGGTATCCGCTTCGTTTTCCCCGGAGACATGGCACACGCCGGACCGCTCCGAGTGGACGCTGGCCCCACCCAGATCCTCGAACGATACATCCTCGTGTGTCACTGCCTTGACAACGTCCGGCCCGGTTACAAACATGTAGGACGACTTCCGGACCATGAAGATGAAGTCGGTCAGCGCGGGCGAGTAGACCGCGCCGCCCGCGCAGGGTCCCATGATGACGCTCAGCTGCGGGACCACGCCAGAGGCCAGCGTGTTCCGCAGGAAGATGTCAGCGTAGCCACCCAGGGAGACCACGCCCTCCTGGATGCGTGCTCCCCCGGAGTCGTTCAAGCCGATCAGCGGTGCACCATTCTTCACGGCCATGTCCATGATCTTGCAGATCTTGGCGGCGTGCACCTCCCCCAGGGAACCCCCGAAGACGGTGAAGTCTTGCGAGAAGACGTATACCAGTCGGCCCTCAATGGTTCCCCAGCCCGTGACCACGGAATCGCTCAGGTACTTCTGCTGGTTCAGGTTGAAGTCGTGCGTCCGGTGCTGCACGAAAGCGTCGACCTCGCGGAAGGAACCGCGATCCAACAGCAGGTCAATCCGTTCGCGGGCCGTCCGGCGTCCCTTCTTGTGCTGGGCCTCGATGCGCGCGGCACCTCCACCCAAGCGGGACTTGGAGCGCATGTCATGCAATTGCTGGATGTTGTCATTCCCGTTCATGGGCCTCTTTTCCGAAATACGTTCCGTTGCCAGGATCAAGTGCAACCGCGGTGGTAAACGCCAGCAGCACGGTGGTGGTCGCAAGCCAAAAAGGCCAGTCGGTTCCGATCCGGGGTCGCAGCAACAGCCGATCCAGCCATGACCAGGCCGCATAGACAAAGGCTGCCACCCCAAGCCCCGCGGGGGACCAGCTGGCCCTGCGCCACAGAGCCCCGAGGATTAGCAGGCCGCCGGCGGCCCAGATCGCGCCCGTTAGGCCGATATAGACCGGTCCCGGCCAGGGTGCGTATCGTTCCAGGACGTCCCGCAGGGTGAGGCTTGACCAGACCCGAATAACGTTCCAGGCTGTAGTAGTTAACACCAACCACAGCGCCAAAGTTATCCTCAGCGGCCGCGGGTGGGGTGCTTGTGCCATGGACGATGCGTCCAGCGCCTACTGTTCTACCCTGGGCAGCAGGCGTAGCAGGTCCTTGCCGCCCCAATCCACCAAGAGTTCGAGCCGGTCGACGTACTGTCCCCGGTACGGATTGGCCGCCAGGATGGTTGGATTGGCGAATACATACCGCAGGCCGGTGTTGTACAGGTAGTCTGAGCCGGTACCAGCCTGCATCGCCTCGAAGTACTGGTAGCTGTTGATCAGCCCATCCATATTGACGATCGTTCGGCTCGGCATCAAGTAGCCGACATTGCCTCCGCCAGTCATGCCCACGAGAGCCCCGGGCTCGGTGTTTTCCTCCAGGAATGGGATCACCGGCGAATAGGCGGTCCCTGGTGGGTGAAGGCCGTACGGGTTCAAGGCATAGGCGTCACGCCAGTACCCGAAACCGGACGTGGCACCATACCAGGCGGCGAGCGCCCACAGGGCATAGCGTGCAGCTACCGCCTGCCTGCCGAGGCGAGCCAGGACGGCGCGGACCAGCACGGCAAGCATCAACAACAAAAACACCGGCTGCAGCAGCCAGTACCATTCCTTGGCCGAGGCGAAGCCGGTCACATTGTAGGCCAGGATTTGCAGCCAGCTTCCCGCGAACAGCGGGATCATGCCGGTCTTGACCACCGCCTTGATCGTGGATTTCTTGCTCAGGGCTGCCACGGCAAGCAGCGCCAGACCGCAGAAGATCAACATGACCGCGAAGCTGGACTGCCAGCGGGGATTTCCCAGCCCGTTGCCACGCGGAAACAGAAGTTGGTTGTGCCAATCGCTGAACAGAGTTGTCAGCGGGGCCCATGCGTTGAACTCACTGAATGGATTCAACGCAAAGAATGTCAGCCAGCTTCCTGCCGAGGTTCCGTAGATGCTGTGGGTGAACGTGCCCCACCAGTGTTTGATCTGACCGCTCACCGGTGTGGGCGTCCCAAAGGCAAGCTGGTTCCAGAGCATGTAGGCGGCCAGCGTCCCGCCCAGGATGCCATAGAAGACGGCGCCCTCTTGCAGCCATCGCCTCCCGTGTTCGCGCAGCGCGGACCAGGGGCTCAGATTTCCCGCCGGGCTAGAGCGCGTGCCAAAAAAGACGGCGCCGAGTCGGATCCCCAACACCAGCCCCAGCGTCACGGCAGCGTCCAGCAGCAGGATCGCCCGCGAGTAGACCGGGAGAACCCCCGCGGCGCTTCCGCCCAGCAGGACAAGCGCTGGCAGGGAACTCCCGACGGCCACTGCGAGTACCAGCCTGGCGAGGTACTGCCCCCGGCGCCCGCTCGACGGCTTGCCGTACAGCCCGAACAGGAAGAATATGGGAATCTTGCAGACGATTTCCGCGACGAGCATGATCGTGACCGCTTGTTGGGAATCATAGTAGGCGGCGAAGCCCAGACGCGTGACGAACGCGGACACAGTCGCGATCACGAGTGCCAGAAGGTCAAAGGGCAAATAGAACCTGGCAGGGGTGTCACGAAATACGATCCATATGCCAACGATCAGGCAGAAGAACGCCAGGTCCAGCCTTCCGAACGTCACCAGCACCGCCAACGCGGCCAAACCCGCGATCTGGCGCAGGCTTGGTGGGCGCGTCCGCCACGTCTTCTCAAATCGATGGAGTGCGTGCAGCAGTACGAGGACCAGGAACAGGGTAATGCTGGATTCCACGCCGGTCTTGTAGAGGAACACCAGGATGTGGGTGTTGAATGCCCAGAAGCATGCCGCGAGAACGCCGGCCACCTCAGATATCGTGTCCCGGATCAACCGGTACAGCAGGATGGCCGTTGCG
>DATIPW010000295.1:0-2131 GCA_035471605.1 Anaerolineales bacterium
CGCCAACTCGAGGATCACGGGCGCCTTCAACGAGAGCATTCAGGGAGTCCGGGTGGTCAAGGCCTTGGGACGAGAGGCGGAGAACCTGCGCGAGTTCCAGGTGCTGACTGGGCGCATGTACCATTCATCGTTCCGGGCGGCTTGGCTGTCCGCCCTGTTCCTGCCCGCGGTCCAGATCATTGCCGCCCTGGCGCTGGGCGCCATCGTCTGGTACGGCGGCATGCAGAGTGACCTGGGAGGGATCACCCTTGGCGGCATCAACGCCTTCGTCTCCTACCTGACGTTCATGATGTGGCCGGTGCAGGACCTGGCACGCGTTTACGCGGAAATGCAGCACTCCATTGCCTCGGCCGAGAGGATCTTCCGGCTGGTGGATACGGCGCCGGAGGTGCAGGATCACGCCGATGCCCAGCCCATCGACACGCTGCTGCAGGAGATCGAGTTCGAGCACGTGAACTTCCACTACGAAGATCGCAAGCCGGTCCTGAGGGATTTTTCCCTGCACGTGCAACCGGGCCAGGTCATCGCGCTGGTGGGCCCAACCGGTGGAGGCAAATCCACCATTGTGAACCTCCTGTGCCGCTTCTATGAGCCGTGCACGGGCAGCATACGGTTCGCCGGACGTGACTACCGTGATTTCACGCTGACTTCCATCCAGTCACGCCTCGGCATCGTGCTGCAAACCCCCCACCTTTTCTCGGGAACGGTGCGCGAGAACATTCGCTATGGGCGGCTGGACGCAACCGATCAGGAGGTCGAGGAAGCCGCCAAGACGGCGGCTGCGCACGATTTCATCATCACCCTGGCAAAGGGCTATGACGAAAACGTCGGCGAGGGTGGCAACCTGCTCTCGGTGGGTCAGAAGCAGCTCGTCAGCCTGGCGCGCGCCGTCCTGGCGCGCCCCGAGCTCTTCATTATGGACGAGGCCACCAGTTCCGTGGATACGCTGACCGAGGCGCTTATTCAGCGCGGCATGCAGGCGCTCATGCGCGGACGCACCACGTTCGTCATCGCCCACCGCCTGAGCACGATCCGGCGCGCGGATTGGATCGTGCTCATCGATGGTGGACAGATCGCGGAGCAGGGAACGCACGCGGAACTGCTGCGGCAGCGCGGCCACTACTACCGTCTCTACACGCAGCAGTTCCGGCTGGAACTGGAGACCCAATATGGGGTGGCGCCAGATCCGCCGCCGATCGGCAAGGCATTGCCGGCTGTCGCCAATGAAGCGCTTCCCACCGGCGCGGAGTAGCGCCAGGCTAAGAGCCGCGCTGCCGCAGTGCCTCGTAGATCAGCAGTGCTGCGGCAACACTTACATTGAGTGAGTTGACCTTTCCCCGCATCGGTATGCGCACCTGAACTTGTGCATTCCGGAGCCAGATCTCCGAGAGACCTGCGTCTTCGGTCCCCACGGCGATCGCCACCGGCCCGCCCAGATCCGCCTGCCCTAGATCCGTGCCGGCGTTGGGGTTGGCCGCAACGACCTTGATCGCGCGCGCGCGAAGATAGGCGAGGGCGTCGGCGCTGGAGAGCTCGATCACCGGAACGGCGAGCAGCGCGCCGCGCGAAGCGCGGACGACGTTCGGGCTGTAGATGTCCGCCCGTTCGTCGCAGACAATGACCCCATCCGCATGCGCTGCGTCCGCCGTTCGCAGGATGGCGCCCAAGTTGCCCGGTTTCTCAACGGCCTCCGCGACTACCAGCAGCGGGCTCGCGGAGAGGCTCAAAGTCCCCGGGTCAGAGGCCGGTCGCCGGAAGACCGCCAGCCAGCCGTCGGGATTCTCCCGAAACGAGAGCTTCGCAAAGATGGCGGAAGAGACCGTGAGCCGGTCCCCCTCCGTGGATGCCAGAGCGCCGCTGGCCAGATCCGGAGCTGAGATGAGCGTCTCCGGCACCTGGCCTGCCGCCAGGGCCAGCCCGATCTCGTACTCCCCCTCCACCAGGAACAGCCCCGTGGCTCTTCGATGCCGCGGGTTGGTCTTGAGGCGCAAGATGGACTTGATCCGGGGATTCTGAAGGCTTGTGATGTGCATCGTGGTCTCGCTGCAGGATTTTCGCTTCGGAATTCACCTATGCGAAACACTTACGGGGTTGCGAAGTGATCGCCGCAGATGGAGCCGCTGCCGCATCC
>DATIPW010000296.1:0-13654 GCA_035471605.1 Anaerolineales bacterium
CTTCAGGCGTTCCAGGATTTCGAGTTTGACTTTCGCCTTGAAAGGGCCAAACAGCTCCAGCTCGTCCTCCCGAATGCCAAGTTCTCGGGCAACCTGGAGAATGGGCTTCAGCTTGGCCTCCTGGGCGATCTCGATATCGGAGGGAACCGGACGTCGAAGCCTGAGCCTGGTCGGTGCAAAGGCTGGGGCCCGGCCCGCGCCGGAAGCGGCTCCGCGCTGCCCACGCTTTTTGGTGGCGGATCCAGCCGCGGTGGCTCGTTTCTTGGCAGGTGAGGGCTTTTTGCTTTTTTTCGTGTTCTTTGCCATATAGGCTCCTTTTGGAAAGATTGTAGCCTACTACGGAAAATTTTCACAATAGACTTATTTCCCGCGTCGGCATTATCTTAGTCACTGGCTATCAGTGTGCCCAGCCCTTCGCCTGCGAGGGCTCTCCGGAGGTTACCAGGCGACTCTCCTGAGAAGATCTGCACCGTCAGGCCCGGGACTGCCTTGACCAGGTCGAGCATCTCCTCCACCTTGCTCTTCATGCCGCCGGTGACGTCTGGGCCGTGTGATCCCCCGATTTTTTCGGCGAGAGGCGCAAAGGTCAGGGGGGTTATTCTGGCGACGGGCCTTTGGCGGCTCGGGTAATCTGCCCACACGGCTGCCTCCAAGCCTGCCAGCAGGATCCGGCGGGGCCGGAGTTGGTGGGCGAGGTGCCACATGAGGACCTCTGTGGATAGGACTTTGCCTCCCAGGATGTTGTCAAAGACGATATCCCCAAAGACCACCGGCACGATGCCCGAGTCTACGGCAGCGCGTACGGCAGCGGTATCCCACTCCACAATCTTTCCGCCTGAGGTCGTGGCCGCTGCCGACGGTGCCAAGGATACCGACGCTACTCCGGCTTCGTGCAGCGCATCGATCACGTGCCGGTTGAGCTGAGAGGCCCGGTACCAGACCTCTGCGAAACCCTGCCAGTAGGCCCTGTCAGATCTCAGTCGCCCGCGGGTGGACGGCGGGAAGCTTTCTGGATTGAGGTGCTCATGGACTGCGAAGTGGCCGAATGATCCGGATCCATGCCCCACGACCAACTGCAACTGCGGGCTCTCCGAAAGCGCTGTTCGAATCTCCCGGCCCAGCTCTCTCAACTTATCTGGGCGCGGTGCGTATCGCCGGGTTTTCTCGGTGATCAAAGACCCCCCGAGTTTGAGAAAAGTAATCTCGGCCATGGCGCCATTCTACCGTGGAGATGGGCTCCTTTCAACGCGCGGGTCTGTACCATCGCCCGCACCATGTTCCTCCGTGGGGAACCTGCAAGGGGCAGGAAGTATAATGCCGCGTGTGGATCTTCAAGCTGGAACGGCTGCCCTCGTGGTTCTGCTCGTACTCTCTGCCTTGCTGGTGCTTCGCAATGGAGTGCGGACCATCCGTGCGGCTCGCCGCATGACCTTCTACCATCTGAAGAGACAGCGAGAGGCATCCGGCTGGCGAAAGCTCGGGCTGTCTGTCGTGCTGCTGCTGTCAGCGCTGGCGCTGCCGATCTACGGTCTGCCCGTGGCCTACGAGTATTTTCCACCATCGCCGACGCCTTCACTAACCCCAACCATTACGCTCATCCCATCGGTAACCTTGTCACCGACGATAACGCTGAGTCCCACGATCACTGACACGCCCGTGGAGTCGGCCACACCCACTGCCAGTGCCACGCCGCATATTCCCGCCCCGATCCAGGCGCTGTTCGAGAGCACGGTCACCCCGAATCCAGAGGTAGTCTTCTCTCCGCTCGAATTCACAAACGCCAGTGGTGAATATCCTCCGGTGCGGCCAAATACCGTCTTCCAGAATCCGGTTGGGCACATGTACGGGATCTTCACGTACGATGGAATGACACCCGGCGTGCAATGGACTGCTCTTTGGATGCGGGAGGGAAAGCTAGTGAGCTATGAGACCTATCCCTGGGATGGAGGCACGGGTGGGGCGTACTTCACCGAGTGGAATCCGCCGATCGATCAGTGGCAGCCCGGAATATACAATGTGCAACTCTTTGTCGGAGAGGCTTTCGTGGTGAGCGGGCGGTTTCTGGTGGAGGGCGTACCGCCCACCGTGCCCCCCAGCCCAACGCCCAGCGCAACGCCAAGCCCCACACGGACGCCCAGCGCTACCCGGACGGTTCGCGCTGCGTCGTCGCCCGTGTTGACCCAGTCGCCAACGCCTCCCAAGGCAGCAACCGGAACCCCGTGACAGAGCTTCCCTTTCAACACTACTACCCCGACCATCTCGCTCACTGCTACGGCTGCGGCCGGCTGAATGAGGCAGGTCACCAGATCCGGAGCTACTGGGATGGGGAGGAGTCCGTCTGCCTTTTCAAACCCGCGCCAAGATTTATCTCCATCCCGGGGTACGTATATGGGGGACTACTGGCGTCCCTGATCGACTGCCATGGCACCGGAACCGCCGCTGCTGCCGCGTATCGCAATGAAGGACGTCCCATGGATTCGGAGCCCTCGCGGCGATTTCTGACGGCCTCCTTGCACGTTGACTACCTGAAGCCGACACCGCTTGGCATCATGCTTGAAGTGCGCGGCCGGGTGAAAGCCATTGGTGAGCGCAAAGTCGTGATCGATGAGTGGATCCGGGCCAACGGCGAGGTCACGGTGCGCGGCGAATTGACCGCCGTCCGGGTGCCGGATAGCCTGGTGCTCGAGCTCCTGGCGCGCGCCGAGGATTGACGGCAGGGGCGGCCGTCGGCGCGCCGGTTCAGGAGTCGAAGTAGGTGCGCATGGGCGCGAAATACCATTCTTCCCACCCGGCTTCATAGCTTTCCGCCTGGCCCGATGGGATGCCCGTATGTCTCAATGTGAGTTTGGTGCCGCCCGGCACCGGTTCAAGAGTCAGCTCGATCCTGGAGTCCGGATCGGAGTCGGCGAAGTCGCTCGTCCTCCAGGATTGCACGATCCGCGCGTGGGGCTCTAGCTCCAGGGTCTTTCCGGTAATGTACCCATCCCACGCGGTGAAGCTGCCTCCGACGCGTGCCTCAACTTTCGCCGGGCTGCCGGTCATGCTCGAGTGCCCTTTGCTGGAAAGCCAAGTCTGGAACACCGTTTCTGGCGCGCCAGACAGCTCAACCGAAATGCTGAATTCGCGTTTCATGCCTGGATCTCCTTGTCATCGCCGGCGATGGCTGCCGCGATTTGCGCTCCCACGCGGGCATTGTTCAGCAGCAGCGACCGATTGGCCTGGATCGAGCGGCGGCCGCTGAGCTGCGCGACGCGATCGAGCAAGAATGGGGTCAGGCGCGGACCATGGATTTGCTCATTCCGCGCGGCTTCTGATGCGCTCTGGATCAGCTTTTCCCATTCCGCCGCTGGAATAGCATGCGAAGAGGGAATCGGATTTCCCACGACTACCGCCTGGCTCAGACCCAGTGCACAGTGTCTGTCCCAGTATTGCCGGACGTCGTCCGGCGCATCAGCCCGGTGAGTCACGGGAAAACTGCTGCCCGGCGAGTAAAACTCCGGAAACATATCCGTCCCATAGCCGAGCACCGGCACATTCAGGCTCTCCAAAACCTCCAGAGTGGCCCGGATATCCAGGATGGCCTTGGCCCCCGCGCACACCACGATCATGCGCGTGTGGCCCAGCGCCGTCAGGTCCGCGGAAATGTCGAAGTTGCTTTCCCTGTGGACTCCCCCGATGCCGCCCGTGGCGAGCACTGCTATGCCCGCCCGCGCGGCGGCGAACAGTGTTGCAGCAACGGTGGTTCCACCGTCGGCGCGTGCCACGGCTGCGGAGCTGAAGTCCCGCAGGCCGATCTTTCGGGGAGCCTTGCTCTCGGCCAGGGCGCGGATCTCGTGCGGCGCAAGGCCGACGCGGATGGCGCCTCCGATCACCGCGACGGTTGCCGGTGTCGCACCTTGTTCGGCGACGGTCGCCTCCATTTCTAGGGCGGTTTCCAAGTTCTGGGGATAGGGCAACCCATGGGTGATCAGTGCTGACTCGAGCGCCACCACCGGGCTCTGTGATCGCAACGCCTGCCGGACATTCTTGGAAAGGGCGAGTCCGCGCGGGTCCTGTGCCTGGCTAGCGCCCATGACGCTCGAAGCGTTCGATGATTCGGCCGATCAGCTGCTCGCGCTCCAGCCCGGCGTGCCGACGTTTCTCGTTCTCGATCATGGCCTCCGCAACCCGGTAGTCGCCCCCGAGCTTGGTGAGCAATTTCTGGTACTGGAGAGCCTCCATGCGCGAGGTGGGAGCCGGCGGTCCTTGGAGGCTTCGATCCCAGTCCGAGCGCTCGCGCACGCGGCTCCGGGTTTTGCCCCCCAGAACGTGCCCGATCTGGGAGATCCTGAGGAGCCGCTCAATCTCCCGCACGGCCTGTTCCAGCTCTTCCAAGTCCGCCGAGAATGCACCGCTGCGGTATCGAATCTCCAGCGCGTCGCCCAACTGCTCCCAGAAATCCTGGAGCATGCTTTCCATGAGCAGAAGCTTGTCCGTATAGCGTTCCCGGTTGTGTGCATGACGAAGGATCGGCACTTCCCGGATCAGCCGGATCTTGCTTTCCAGCAACGCGGATTGGGTCACCCGGTCCAGTGCTTGGGCCTCCAGGCGCTGGGCATTCTCACGGTTCATGCGCCACGCTTCCCGGTGCTTTTCGCTGACGGCCGTCTCGCTGGCTTCATCCGGAATCTTCCAGGTGCCCACGCCGATCCAGTGCAGCTCAAGCCCCAGCCCCTGCGCGTTGGTGGAGAACTCGCTGCCATACTTGCGGAACTTGGCGCTCAGTTCCGTTCGGGGCCGGAAAGCTGGCGTGGAACCCGCAGCAGGCGTTCCCGTGACCGGCATCTCGCTCGCAACTTGCAGGGTGCGCGACAGAATGGTGTCCGCCCGGAATTCGGAGCGCTCTGCTTCGCGGGCGCCGACACCGGCCAGATACTCCGCCAAGCGGTTCTGACTCATGAACTCGCGCAGCGATTCGCGGATCAGCACATGCATCGCCGCGGTCCAGTCCCCGGGCAGGCCAGAAGGCTCCTCCCCAGAGGTTTGGACCGCGACTGCCTGGTTGTAGATCAGGCTTTCGATATCCCGTGCGATAAAGGGGAAAGGGCGTTCGGGCCGCGCGGGGTCGCCCGCACGCGGGGCATGGCGCCGGACGCTGAACACTCCGCGCACATCGGTGACGCTGATCGGCATGCCATCCAGGCTGCGGCCAACCACCGTCAGCGGTTCACCCGAAGGATTGCCGATGTATTGGTCCCGCAGGCTGACCACCGGTTCTCGCAAGCGCTCGAAACCCTCCAGGGTGATTCCGGAAGGGGCGCCGCTTGGATCGCCACCCGGAGCATCGGCAGCGCCAATCACGTGCGGAGTGCCGTCTGGTTTTTCGAAGAGCGCGGCAGTATCGTAGTCCACAACGACGCGACCCGGCCCGCCGATCTGAATGATGGGCGACTGTTTGTCAGCATCTGTGATGCGGCCCTCTCGCAGGTGGATCACCTCTTCACGGGCCCCAGTTGCGAGACGGCCCGCAAACCGCCAGGCAGCACGAGGGTCCTTGAGCTCGAAGATGTCAGCCAGGAAAAGACCAACGAAGTGTTGCGCCAGGGCCGCCGCAATGCCGACGACCAACAGCAGCCTGAGTCCAGTGAGGGAAGCCGCCAACAGCAACGAGCTCAGGCCACCGTAAAGAGCAGGCCACGGACCTGCCTCCGATTGTCGCAGCATGTGGCCACCGAAGGCGACCACGCCGAACAGCAGGCCATAGAAAATGAGGCCCAGGCGGCGGCGCCGCGCGCCCACCCGCGACAGGTCGAAGAACTGATTGAGTTCTGACGACAGGTACTGCCCCAATAGGGTCTGCACGCGACGAACCGCATGCCCGAGACCGGCGAATGGTTCCACGCGCGCGCTGCCGGCGCTATTCATTGCTTGGCGACTCCACCCACTTGGCCAAGGTGGCGAGGCTGCCGAGCTCTTCAGCGCCCTGTCCGTGCAATCTTTCGTCCATCAGGATTTCATCGTGGGAAGTCTTGAGCAAGATCGCCAACGCGGCGGGAATGGAGGGTAACGACGCGGCGCGCAGTGCGCGTGCCAGGATCTGCGCATGCTCCAGCAGCGCTTGCTGCCTGCCGGCCTCCGCGGCCAGGACTTCCAATTGCTCAACGTGGCCCCGCTCGCTTGAAGCGCTTTCCAACCATGCGGTCTTCCACTGCTGGACGATCTGAGCCTCGACTGCTGGATCGAACCGATATCCTCCCAGGGTCACGTCCAGAACCCGCAGGCCCCGCTCACGAAGTCGCTTGAACTCTTCGCTCGGGACCTGACCTTTGCCATAGCGCCCGTATTCGTCCATGCTCGGGACAGCCCCCTGGGTCATTCGGGCCTTGACCATATGGGCAATGATTTGCAGAGCCGTGTATTGCCGCCCGGCCACCTGTTTGACCTCGCCGTAGTGCCTGCGCAGCTGGCTCTGGGCCCAGGCGCTGTCCATTGCGTGGGGGCCCGATGAGAGCCTCTTCTCGATGGCATCACCGACGGCCAAGAGCATACGTGCAGGAAAGCCTGGCGGCGGCCCGATCGGCTGCGGTGCAAAGGCGTCTGCAGGCACGGGTTCCTCGGGTTGCAACACGTGCGGCGCAGGGCCGAAGCGCGCGTTGAACAGCTCGTCGAGGGTGAATTTCGCCAGGTACTCCCGCCAGAGGTCCACGGCAATCAGGCCAGGCAGCTGGTTCCATGCCACGTACGAGCGCCGAGCCGAGACCGGATCGACATTCACGCCTTGGCCGCGCGCGGCGCGTTCGATTGATTGACGCATGAAACCGAAGTGGGAACCGGGGCCTCCGGGCGGTGCGGCATGGCCCTCCAGCTTGAAGACGACCCTGATTTCGGGAATGACCTCGTTGCCGTCGCGGGTCAGGCCGCTGACTGCCTGGCGCCTGCTCTGCAGGTCCGCATGACGTCGACGCGCCGCCTCGCCCGCGTCCTCCGGCAGCCTTTCGAAGACGGGTTCGTCCTGGCCAGGTCCGATCGAACAGGTTTGCGCGTGCAGGCTGAATGTACTCTCGAGCTGTTCCTTGGAGTGCAGGAAGTGAATGCCTGGCCCCAGTGCCCGCTTGGGTCCTGCTTCGGAGCGAGTCATGGCCGCGCTGGCTGTGTCGATCCACAGGAGACCAGGGCCCCGCCCACCTGCCTGGCGGTGCCGGTCGACTTTGCGCCCGTTTTGGATGAAGACGACCGGACCGTGGCGACGTACGGCGTGCAGCAAGGTGCGGCTGCAAATTCGCAGTCGGTCATGCAGCGTCCGTACTGGTAGAACGAACTGCGAGTAGAAGAACACGCTGAGAGCCAGGAGAAGGCCCAGCAGCATCAGGTCCAATCCCAAACCCGTCACACTGGCAGCCCAGCCCCCGCCGCGTACTAGGTCGTAGACCCAGATCGCCGCCAGCAGGACGGCGAAAATGAGAGCGCGAAAGGATGGTTGTTGACGGAAAGGGACCCGGTTCATGCTGTTCGATTGTATAAGAGAAGGCGGAATTGGGCAACGTCGGTCGATTAGAATCACCCGCGTGCTGAGGGTTGAGTTTCATTGTCACTCTGTGTTCTCAAAAGACTGCCTGGTCGCGCCGGCCGACCTGGTGGCCTGCTTGTCCCGAAAAGGAGTCGACCGGCTGGTGGTCACTGATCACAACACGATCGACGGCGGACTGGCGGCTCAACGATTGGCACCCGAGCGTATCATCGTGGGCGAGGAGATCATGACCTCCCGCGGCGAGCTGCTTGCCGCGTTCGTCAAGACCCGAGTCCCCCCGGGGCTCTCGCCCCACGAGACGATTGCAAGGCTGCGCGAGCAAGCCGCATTTATCAGCGTTTCCCATCCGTTCGACGTGCATCGCAAGGGAAGCTGGCTTGAGGAAGACCTGCTGGCTATCCTTGCGCAGGTAGATGCGATCGAAACATACAATTCGAGGTGCATCGATCCGAGGCAGAACGAGAGGGCGCGCCGCTTCGCCGCGAAGCACGGGCTAGCGGGGACGGTGGGCTCGGACGCTCACACGTGCTGGGAGGTGGGGAGGTCTACGCTCTGGCTGCCAGATTTTCAGAACGCGGCCGACTTGCGCGCGGTCATCCGACGGGGGCGGGGCTCCACGCGTTGGTCTCCACCGTGGGTTCGATTGAGTTCCCGCTACGCGGTCTTGCGCAAGCGCCTGAGCGCTGTCCTTGACACTGCGCGGGCAGCATGATAATCTTGCGCCCGTTTGTCGTGCCCGGCTGAGGCGGCAGCCGCGTCGGGCGGTGGGATCATTTCCAGATGCAGGAGAAATCAAGGATGTCAGAACGGTACACGGGAACGGTCAAGTGGTTCAATGCCACCAAGGGCTACGGCTTCATCGGGCGCGAGCAGGGAGAAGACGTATTCGTCCATTTCTCTGCTCTCCAGATGGATGGGTTTCGCAAACTTGAGCCCGAGCAAAGGGTGGAGTTTTCCATCGAAGAGGGCCCCAAGGGCCTGCAGGCTTCCAATGTAGTCGTGGTTCAGTAGAAGAAGCCGTCACACACCAGAAACAGGGTTGCACTTTCGCAACCCTGTTTCTGTTTTTTTTGTGGTGCCGACGAGGGAAACGGAGCTACTTGCCGAGCTTCTTCCTGAATGCGTCTGTAAGGGCCGGGACCATCTCAAACAAATCTCCCACAATCCCGAATCGCGCCACCTTAAAAATGGGTGCCTCGGCGTCCTTGTTGATGGCAACAACCAGCTTGGCGGCTCGGATGCCGACAATGTGCTGGATGGCGCCGGAAATTCCGCAGGCTACGTACAGATCCGGGGCGATGACACGCCCGGTCTGCCCCACCTGGTGGCTGTACGGGATGTAGCCCCCGTCTACGGCCGCCCGGCTTGCGCCCACGGCACCCCCCAATACAGCGGCAAGTTCTCCGATGATCTTGAAACCCTGCTGCGCGCGCCAGATCTCGGCCGATCGCTCATCCAGATCCGCGGGCGGGGTCAGGCTGGGGTTGTTGGAAGCGCCCCGGCCGCCGGACACCACGACGCTGGCGTCTGCCACATTCAGAGCCTGTTCAGCAACCTCATATCCCAGCACCGAACTTCGGTCCTCCACCTTCGCCGCCACCTTGGTCGGGCGACCGCTGCGTGCGGCATCCGTCGCGGGCCGAGGAAACGCCCTGCCCCGCAAGGTGGCGAAGACCGGCCTTCCGGAACAGACAACCCGTTCCTCGAGTTTTCCTTCGTAGATGGGTCTGGTGGCGATGAGCTGATCGCCCTGGAGATCCAGTCCGGTCAGGTCCACCAGGACCCCCGTGCCAAGGTCCATCGCGGCCATCGCGCCGAACTCGCGGGTGCGAGTGGTTGTGGGGAGCAGCACAAGATCGGGACTTTGACCGCTGCAGATTGTGGCCAGGGTTGCGGCGAATGCCTCCGCCCGATAGTCATTGAGGTCGCTGTCCTCGGCAAGCAGCACTTCGTCTGCTCCCATCTCAAAGGCAGCTTTGCAGACCTGCTCCAGCTGGCTGCCGAAGACGACCGCGACAGTGGTTCCGAGACTCTTGGCCAGTTCAAGCGCCTCCCACGAGGCGGGCTGAACGGCGCCCTTTAGGTGGTCGAGGTAGACCAGCGTCTTCATAGTACCTTCTCCGCCAGGATCTTGTTGACCAGGGTCTCCGCGATGTCTGCGGGCCCGCTTCCCTGGATCAACTCGCACGTGACCTCGCGCGCGGGAGGCGTAATCAGTTCAGTGCGACTGACCGTTGTCGCGGGTGCCGGAATGCCGAGATCAGCCAGGGACCAAACCGGTATGGCGGCTTTGGCGGCCTTTCGGATTCCTATGAAAGATGGGTAGCGGGGCTCACCAATGCTTTGCACGATGCTCAGGACAGCTGGAAGCGAGGCCTTGACGTTTTGCCGTCCCTCCTCGATGACGCGCCCGACCTTTATGGCTTCGCCTTCGATCTCGATGTGCCCGACAAAGCCAAGCATGGGCCAGCCCAGCACACGAGCGGTCTGTGCTCCGGTCAGCCCAGATCCCTCGTCCAACGTCTGCCGCCCGAACATGACCATGTCCACGCCGCTGATCTTGGTGATGGCGGCCGCCAGCACGCGCGCCGCGCCTTGCGTGTCAAGCCCTTCGAACGCGGGATCGCTGACCAGGACAGCGTCGTCCGCGCCCATGGCAAGCGCGTGTTTCAGCGCCTCCTTTCCGGACTCCGGTCCGATGCAGAGGGCGGTGACGGTGCCGCCATGTGCCTCCTTCTGAAGAAGCGCCGCCTCAACGGCATACTCGTCAAACGGATTGATGACCAGCGGCGACTCGCCCCACGACACCTTTCCGGCGCTCGAAGTCACCTTGGCCTCCGAATCAGGGACCTGCTTGACGCATGCTACGATCTTCACAACTGACCTCCACGCGAAGTGATTGCTCCACGGCGTTTCTCCCCCATGTGGGCAGGAGACAGCGGGCAGGCATGCTTTGGCGGCATGCGCCCTGCCTGGCACCAGCCGACAGGCGGCGGAGCTTCCGAGCCGGCGGGATGGCCCCGCCCGCAGAGCCTAGAGGCTACCGGCCGGTCGTGCGCAATGCCTCCGTGATTATAAGGGCCGCGGCCCCGCCGTGCATTTGATGGATGGCACGCCTTGACCAAGATTCCGTCCTGAGTTTTCCGGAGAATACGCGAGGCGGCGATGGCGGCGGCGCCTGCCGCCCGTGCCCCTCTCGGCAGGTGGCCGCCGGTCCCGTCTATTAACGACCCGTTCGATTGGAGGAGCTCCGATCGATGTTGAGCTGCCCGTGCCGCTGTCATTCCGCGGTCACGATTTCCCTGCCCCCTGTGCCCAGTTCACATGATCGACCAGTGCGGCCCGCTTCTGGCTACTGCCAGGCGCTCGCATCGAAGGCTGGCAGCTCACACCGGAGGGGTCGATCGGACCGACTTCCCAACGCGTAGCCCGCCTGGATAAGAGTCTGGATCTCCGAACTCCCTTCGTAGATCACGGCGCCCCTGGCGTTCCGCAAATATCTCTCCACGTTGTACTCGTCGCTGTAGCCATACGCCCCGTGGATTTGGATGGCCTCATTGGCCGCGCTGAAGGAGGCCTCGGTGGCGAATTTCTTGGCGTATGAGATTTGCAGGGTGCTCCTGCGCCCGACGTTCTGCAGCCACCCTGCCTGCAGATACAGAAGGCGCGCCACCTCGTAGTCCTGGGCCATCCGGGCTATCTTTTGCTGTATCAGCTGATGCTCGGCCAGGGGCTTGCCGAAGGTGGCGCGGGTCTTGGCGTAGTCCACGCTGGCCTCCAGGCAGGCTCGAATGATTCCCGCCGCGCCCGACGCGACCGTGTATCGACCGTGATCAAACGCGGACATGGTGATCTTGAAGCCCTCGCCCTCGTCGCCAATGCGGTTCTCGAGCGGCACCGCTACATCTTGAAAACTGATCCAACCTGTGCTTCCGGCGCGCACGCCAAGCTTGCCGTGGATATCGCCGCGCGTTACCCCAGCCGAGGACAGGTCGACAAGGAATGTCGTCAGTCCCTCCACAGGGCGGGATGGCTGCGGGTCCGTTCTCGCCGTGACCAGCGCAAGATCGGCCTTGGAAGCCAGCGAGATCCACATCTTCTCGCCGTTGAGCACGTAATCATCGCCCTGGCGCCGGGCTGAGGTGCGCATGGCTGCCACGTCAGAGCCCATCCCGGGCTCTGTAAACGCGCCACAGCCGATCTTCCGACCCTGGGCAAGGGGGACGAGGAAATCCTGCTTCTGCTTCTGGCTTCCCCATTGAAAGAGGGTCATGCCGCAAAGGCCAACGTGCACCGACATGGCCACTCGCAGGTGGGTATCCACCGCCTCGAGTTCTTCGCACGCCAAGCCCAGGCTGACGTAGTCCATCCCCTGGCCGCCATGGCGAACGGGAAATGGGAGCCCCAGAATTCCCAGCTCGCCCATTCGTCCGAGAACCCAACTGATGGATTCCTGCCGGCGGTCGAACTCCTTGATCACGGGAGCGACCTCTTTGAGCGCAAAACCCCGAACTGTCTTTCGGGTCAATTCCTGTTCGTCGGTGAGCGAGAAGTCCATGTCGGGATTATATCGTAAGCAAATTCGCGCCCATCAGATGCCTTGTCTCCTGTGCCCTGGTCCGTGACAGGGAGAGCCCGACGCGGCAATGCTGTGCGTCGGGCTGATGCGAGGCCGGATCCACCGGGACGGCCACTACTCTCGCAGGCCCATCCGCGCCAACTCATCCGGGCTCAGGCCGGAAAGCAGCACATCCGCCCCCGCCAGTATCAGCAGCAACAAAAGCGCAGCAAGTCCAAAAATCGTCCACATAGTCCCACCTCATCCTAGATCCCTATGCTATAACGTCGAATCGGCCCAGAAGTTCCACGGTTGGGGGCTCTTCTTCGAAGCTTTCCCCGGCGCGGGCCGCGTTCGGCGTCGCGGTTGACACGCCCGCCATTTGGGATAGAATCGGCAACAAAAGCCGAAGTGGCGGAATTGGCAGACGCGCTACGTTCAGGGCGTAGTGAGGGTTCCCTCATGTGGGTTCAAGTCCCACCTTCGGCACAACGGGCCGAGCCGCGATCCCAGGGATCACGGGACGGTACGAACGAGGAATGCGAAGGTCATTTGCGACCTTCGCATTTTTGGTCTGCCGGCCGGCGAGGGCTGTTTTGGGGGGCCGGCGGCGGCCTGAAGGCGGGCACTTTGCCCGGCAAGCCGCGCTCCAGGATCGCATGCCGTCCTGGCTGCTGCCGAGAGGCGGCGCCACGCCCTAGGGGCAACCGGCGATGGTACAATTAGCTTAGATTTCACATGCTCTACCTTTAACGCGACACGAAGTGAAATTCCCGACACCTTCGTGTCTTTTTATGCCCCAGTTCAGGGATACCCATGGATATTGGATCAATTGAACATGTAGACATCAACGCCCAAATGCGGTCGGCCTACCTCGACTACGCCATGAGCGTGATCGTGGCCCGCGCCCTCCCGGATGCCCGGGATGGGCTGAAACCTGTCCATCGGCGCATCCTGTTCGCCATGCAGGACATGGGAATGCGGGCCAGTTCCTCGTTCAAGAAGTCTGCCCGCATAGTGGGCGAGGTGCTGGGCAAGTACCATCCCCACGGGGACGCTGCCGTCTACGACTCGATGGCTCGCATGGCGCAAGAATTCTCGATGCGCTACCTGCTGGTGGACGGCCAGGGCAATTTCGGGTCGATCGACGGAGATGCTCCGGCGGCCATGCGCTATACAGAAGCCCGGTTGCATCGGCTGGCCGAGGAGATGCTGGCAGATATCGAAAAGGAGACGGTCGATTTCGGCCCCAATTTCGACGAGTCGCTGGACGAGCCGCTCGTCTTGCCGTCCCGCATCCCGAACCTGCTCATGAACGGAGCGTCGGGAATCGCGGTCGGAATGGCCACGAATATTCCTCCGCACAATCTGCGCGAGCTGGCCGCAGCAATCGATTTCCTGATCGCGAACTTCGACCGAATTGAGGAGATCTCTGTCGAAGAACTGATGCAGCGCGTGCCGGGGCCGGATTTTCCCACCGGTGGCATCATCGTGGGGCGGGAGGGCATTGATGCGGCGTATGCCACGGGACGCGGACGCCTCGTCGTTCGTGGCACTGCCCACATTGAAGAAGGGAAGAGCGGCCGGCA
>DATIPW010000297.1:0-8094 GCA_035471605.1 Anaerolineales bacterium
GCCGCGATCTCCGATCGGCGCAGAATGAAGCCCACCTGCGGGCCGTTCCCGTGCCCGATGATCACCTCATAGCCGGCCTCGATCATGTCTGCAATGTGCAGGCAGGTCTCCTTGGCGGCCTCGTACTGATCTTCGACTGTCTGGTGTGCGGCATCCTTGATGAGTGAGTTGCCGCCGATGGCAATAACCGCAATCTTCTTGGTCATTTCTGCGAATCTCCCGGCGCTCTAAAGCATGGTCAGGGCCATGACGGCCTTCTGCGCATGCAGTCGGTTCTCGGCCTCGTCGAACACGACCGAGTTCGGCCCATCCATGACCTCGCTGGTCACCTCGACGTCGCGGTCCGCCGGAAGCGGGTGCATGTAGATCGCGTCATCCTTGGCCGCACGCATCTTCTTCGCATCGGTGATCCAGTGCTTGTACTTCTCGATGATGCGCCCACCCTCCGCCGCGTCCTCCGTCGTCATCATGGCCCCCCAGGACTTGGCATATACCACATCCGCGTCCTTGAAAGCCTTCTCCATGCCGTCTCCGTCCGAGATCACCTCAAAACCGGCATGGTACCGCTTCGCCTGCTCGCGTGCTGCCTCCAGGACGTCGGGCATGAGCTTGAACTCGGGTGGGTGCACCAGCGTTACGTCCATGCCAAAGCGCGGCAGCTGCAGGATCAGCGATTGCGGCACCGAGATCGGCTTCTGGTAGGAGGCCGCGTACGCCCACGAGACCACCACCTTGCGCTTGCGCAGATCGCGCCCCTTCTTCTCCACGATCGTCATCAGGTCCGCCAGGCACTGGAACGGATGGTAGACCTCGCACTGCATGTTGAGCACCGGCACGCGCGCGTACCGGGCCACATCATTCAGATACTGGTTCCCGATCTTCCAGTCCACGTGGCGGATGGCGATCCCATCAAAGTAGCGCCCGAAGATCTCTCCGATCTCCTTGGGCGTGTCGCCGTGGGCGATCTGGGTCGTCTTGCTTTCAATGAAGGCACCGTGCCCGCCCAGTTGCGCGATCCCTGCCTCGAACGAGCCGCGCGTCCGCGTGCTGCTGAAAAAGAACAGCATCGCCAGCACCTTGTCGCGCAGGTACGCGTGCGGCTCGCCCAGCGCCCGTTTGCGCTTGAGATCAAATGCCACCTCAAGCACCGTCTCGACCTCCTCCTTGCTGAAGTCGAGGTCGCCGATCAAATCCCTGCCGCGCAGATATGTCTGCATCCTTCCTCCTGCTATTCCTTGGCTCCCAGCACGAGTGCCAGCAGCGCCATGCGCATGACCACGCCGTAGAAGGCTTCCTGCCAGTAGCGGGACCAGTGAGTAATATCGACGTCCGGCGGGATCTCATCCATGCGCGGCAGCGAATGCAGCAGGATGGCGTCGGACTTCGCCTTCTTTTCCAGAAGTTCGCGGGTGATCTTGTAGTTGGCAGGCGTCATGCCCACGTCTTTGCCGGACCGCTCGTCGCGCGACTTGGTGTAGTCAGGCTGCACCACGGGCTCTACCAGGATCACGTCGGCCTCGCCGATGGCCTTCTCGACATGATCCACCTCCCGGTAGTTCAGGCTGTAGTCCTTCAGTTCCTTCTTGAATTCATCCGTCAGCGACATGTCCGGCGGCGAAACAAAGGTGATCGGGCAGTCAAACTGGGTCAGGGCATAGGCCAGCGAATGCATCGTCCGCATCCGCATGTCGCCCACGGCCAGCCACTTCAGACCGTCAATGCGCCCCTTCTCGCGTTGCACCGTGTACAGATCGGTGAGGATCTGCGTTGGGTGCTCGCCCCAGCCGTCTCCACCGTTGATGATCGGCACGCTGGCCCAGCGGGCTGCCTCGTGCGGCGCCCCCTGCTGGAAGTGACGCATCACGATCACGTCGCCGTAGAACTCCAGCATCTTGACGGTGTCCTTGATCGACTCCTGGTAGAAGTCGCCGGCGCGCGTCATCTTGGCGTCGGAGAAGCCCGTGACGTGCCCACCCAGCCGGTGCATGCCGGCCTCGTGCGCCAGCCGCGTGCGGGTGGAAGGCTGGTAGAACGCGGTTACCAGAGTCTTCTCTTTCAGCAGATCCGCGTTCTTGCGGGAGCGCGCGATCGGCTCCAGCTCCCGGGCAACGTCCAGCACGTGGAAGAACTCGTTGCGCTCGAAATCTTTGAGTGACAAAATATCACGACCTGCAAAACTGCGCATTTCATGCCTCCTGATTTGGTTGGAAAGGAATTCTCGGGCCGGTGGTGGGCATCGCCCAGCGCTCCTCAGCCCCGGATTTGGCGAACAACATGGAAATGAAAGAAGCCCGGAATGAAATGACTCGACGAATAGTCCAGTACCCTCCCATCTAAGTGGTACAGCTTGGACGACATGTGCAGAAGTACGTCCCCGCGCTGGATCTGCAGGGATTTGGCGACTGGGGCGGGGGCGGCAACCGCCGAGATCGTCGCCTTCGACAGTTTCAGCGGATCACCGCGCCTCAGCAGGAAGTCGAACACCGAGCCGCGGAAATCGGACCCCAGTTGATCGGGCTTCAAGGTGGTAGCTGGCAGGGTGTCGACCAGATACGCCACCGGGCGGCTTTCTTCCCGCATCACCCTGCGTACTCGGGTCACCGCAATCCCCTCCTGCAATTCCAGCCCCGCACTCGACTCGGCATCGGCCGGAAAACTCTCGACCTCAAGATCGCTCACCGCGACCTCAAGCCCAAGTCGTTTGGCCATGGTTTCCAGGCTCTCCAGCACCTCCAGGCCGGCCTCGATCACGGGGACCCTCCCCACGGCAAAAGTCCCCGATCCCTGCCGCCGGCGGATCAGCCCCTGTACCTCGAACGTCCGCATGGCCTCCCGCAGCGTGGCCCGCGAGACCCCCATCCGGCGGGCAAGCTCCGGCTCCGACGGCAGTCTTTCGCCCGGGCTCAGCCCGTCGATCAGGTCCGCCAGATCCGCCTGCAGACGCTGGAAGGGGAAGTTCGCCAATCCGCTACCCTCGCTCTAGAACGGGGATCAGCTGCCGGCCGGAGACATCAACCAGCCCCAAATCCGAAATCCTCAGCTGCGGGATGGCCGTCAGCGCCAGAAAAGAGAGCTGAATGTTCGGATTATTCATCCGGCATCCGATAGCCGCAAAGCCGTCGAGAACCCGTCTCGCCTTGCGCGCTACCACCTCCACCTTTTCCGTTGACATCAGGCCGGCGATCTCAAGCTCCACGCGGCCGATCACTTTATTGTCCTTGACGACCAACTGTCCCCCGCCATCGCGCATCAATTGGTTTGCAGCCTGGGCCATGCAGGCATCATCCGTGCCCACCACCAGCAATTGGTGGCAGTCGTGAGCCACGGTGGAGGCCACCGCACACGCACCAGTGAAGCCGAAGCCATGTACCAGCCCCAGCGTCGTGCCATTCATCCCCTTGTGGCGTTGGATCAGCGCCACCTTCGCAATGTCCCGCGTTGGGTCCGCCCGTACCTGTCCGCCGGCTGCCTGGACACGCATGCGCAGGTGCCTCGTGGGCAACTGATTCTCCACGACCCCGATCACGTTCGCCATCAAACGCTCGCTTGCCTGCGGGCTCCGGAGCACAAAGTCCTCCGCCTTAACGGGACGCCGGAGATGCACCGACTGCTTGGCCCACGCGGGATACTCGAACTTGGGCCCCGGCACCTGCAGCCGGCCACCCCGAGCCGCGATCGTTCCCTTGGCAATGACCACCTCTGGCTGGAAACTTCGCAAGTTGCCGACCAGCAGCAGATCTGCCCACCGACCAGGGGCAATCATCCCGATTTCTCTGGATAGTCCAAAGTGCTCCGCGGTGTTGAGGGTTGCCATCTGGATCGCCGTCATGGGCGCCAGGCCCTCAGCCATGGCATGTCGCAAAACCCGGTCCATGTGCCCCTCATGCGCCAGCGTCTCAGCATGCGAGTCGTCCGTGCACAGCATGAAACGTCGCGAGTCCAATCCCGCGCCGGTGATCGCGCCCACCTGAGCGGCCACGTCGTGTGCAGCGGATCCGTACCGCAGCATGGGCTTCATGCCCTGGCGTACCCGCGCCACGGCATCCACCTGGCGGGTGCCTTCATGGTCGTCCTCGGCGCCGGCAACCGCGTAGCCGTGAAAGGCCTTGCCCAGATCAGGCGAGGCATAATGTCCCCCCACCGTCTTGTTGGCAGCCTGGGCGATGGCCATCTCCGCCAGCATGCGGCGATCGCCTGCCTGGACGCCGGGGAAGTTCATCATCTCGCCCAGGCCGATCACACCCGGCCATTCTATGGCCTGCGCAATGTCTGCCGGACCAATGCTTGCGCCGGAAGTCTCCAGCCCCGGCATAGCCGGTACGCACGAGGGCACCTGAACCCAGACGTGGATGGGCTGTTTGGCTGCTTCATTCACCATCAGGCGGACGCCCTTGAGACCGAAGACGTTGGCGATCTCATGCGGGTCGATGAAGATGCCGGTGGTCCCTCTCGGAAGGATGGCCCTGACGAACTCCGTCACCGTCACCATCCCGGATTCCACGTGCATGTGGGCGTCCAGGAGACCGGGAACAATATGCCGGCCCCGCGCATTGAGCACCTTGGTTGCGCGGCCAATGCAGTGCCCTGCATCCGGCCCCACGTAGGCGATCCGTCCCGCTTTCACTGCCACGTCGGTACCCCGAATGATCTCGCCGGACTGAACACACACCCAGCGGCCGTTCCGGATCACCAGGTCCGCTGCGGCGCGGCCCATGGCCACGTCCACCAGAAGTCGGGAAAGCTTGGCAGATCGGGTCATCGCATCACCCCGGGCGCGCTCCACGGAGCAGCCATTCCCGTTACCGGGCAGAGGCTGTACGCGGATGCCAGCGCGCTGCTCATATTGCCTCCAGCAGGTGGCGCGAGAGTCGGTTGTGTCGCTCGATCATCTTCACCTCATCCACGGTAACCAGTTCACCGTTCTTCACGATCCAGTTGCCGCCAACAGCCGTGAAATCGACGCGTCGCGGTTGGCAGAAGAGCAGCGCCGCCACAGGATCATGCGTGGCTCCTGCGTACTCCAGACGGTCCAATCTCACGGCAAAGAAGTCGGCGCACCTGCCGGCCTCCAGCGCTCCAACGTCGCCGCGCCCCAGCACCGCCGCGCCCCCTCGCGTGGCCAGCCAAAGCGCCTGGCGGGCCGTCATCAGCTTCCGAGTGGGGTCATTCGAAAGCGAGTAGCCCGTTACGCCTTCCTTGACGCGTGCCAGCAGCATGGCCTGCCGCGCCTCGGACAGCATGTGCGAGCCATCGTTGGAGGCCGAGCCGTCCACTCCCAGGCCCACGTTCACGCCCGCGGTCAGGTACTCTTTGATCGGCGCCATGCCGGAGGCCAGGCGCATGTTCGAGGTCGGGCAGTGCGCAACTCCGCAGCCGTGATGAGCGAAGTCCTGTATCTCGGAACCGCTCACCCAAACGGCATGGGCGAACCATACGTCGCGGCCCATCCATCCCAGCTCTTGCATGTAGGCCACCGGCCGGTGCCCAAACATGCTCAGGCAGAACCTCTCTTCATCTTCCGTTTCGGCCAGATGGGTGTGCAAGTGCACACCGTTCTGCCGCGCCAGCTCAGCCGATTGGCGCATCAGTTCGCCTGTCACGCTGAACGGTGAGCACGGCGCCAGGACGATGCGCACCATGGCCCCCGGCTTCGGGTCGTGATAGCGCTCGATCAGTCTCTGTGAGTCCTTGAGGATCACGGCCTCCGAATCCACGACCGAGTCCGGCGGCAAGCCGCCTTGCGATTCCCCGAGGCTCATCGAACCGCGTGAGGCGTGCAGGCGCACCCCCAACTGGCGTCCGGCTTCAATCTCATCGTCTAGCCGCGCCCCGTTCGGAAAGAGATACAGGTGGTCGGAAGCCGTGGTGCATCCGGAAAGCGCCAATTCGGCCAGCGCGGTCTGCGTCGACGCATGGACGTGTTCTGGCGTCATCCGGGCCCAAATCGGATAGAGCGTCTTGAGCCAGTTGAACAGGTTCGCGTCTTGGGCCGCCGGTACGGCACGTGTCAGCGTCTGGTAGAAGTGGTGATGAGTATTGACCAGCCCCGGGGCAATGATGCAGCCGCGCAGATCAAGAATCTCGTCTGCTTCAAGCGGCAACTCGGCGCTGGCCGCCACCCTCTGGATGACCCCGTCGCGCACGAAAAGACCGCCGTCCGAAAGCTCGCGCCGGTCGTCGTCCATGGTCACTACATAGGCATTCTTGATTAGGAGAGTGCCCATCGGAATTGACTAGTTGTCTGACAACTTGATGTAGTTTAGCAAAAACCAGAATCCTTGTCAAACTGCCTTGGGGAGCCGCTTCATGTTCTCGACGGAACAGTCGCGGGGGCTGACTCACTGGGGCTTCTCGCATCAATCTCGCTCGATCCTTCGCCCTCCGCCCGGAATCAGCGCGCGGTTCCGCATCTTCGGTGCACAGGTCGTGTCTCACCCGAACACGAAGGGTTCCGGCGGACGCCTCCCTCTTCAAGAAGTCGGCGGCAGACTCTTTTCATGTAAGATAGGGCCCAAGCTCGCGCTCGAAGCCATGAAACGACGCGCCATTGCACCCATCATGCTGGTCTTGCCCCTCTCGGCATGTGCGACGCTTGCCGGCGTCGCGCCCCAAGCGCCAGCTCCCTTCCCTGAGCATTCCCCCGTTCCGGTCCTCTCCCAAACCCCGTCCCAGCCTGCGCCCTCGCCAACGGCAACCGAGGCGCCGCCCATCGCGACCGCAACATCCATTCCGACAATTGCCGTGCCCGTCTCGCAGCTGGGCGCAGAAGTGACCGTCGGCCTGCTCAGCTGCAACTACGGGCCGGGGCCTGACTACCTCTACCTGTATGCTCTTCGGGAAGGTGCCAACATCACGCTGATCGGCCGCACGGAGGGAGACAACTGGCACTGGGTCTGGGTCGAGGGTCAGAATCCATGTTGGGTGAACACCAACTACCTTCGCATCGACGGGGACTGGCGTGAGCTCCCCATCGTCTATCCGGGAATTTCGCGGCTGCCCATTTCGCCCTACTATCCACCTCCCACGATCCTGGGCGTCAAGCGCCGCGGCAGCCTGGTCACCATGGAGTGGGCCGGCCCGCAGCTCAGGGCCGGGGATGAAGAGGACGAGTTCATGCGCCTCTACGTACTTGAGCTTTGGCATTGCAAGGGCGGCCAGCTTCTCTTTGAGCCTGTCGCCACAGACAGCACCAGGCTGACGATCTTGGATGGACCTGGCTGTGCGTTGCCGTCTCATGCTCGCCTGTTCTTTCAGGAAAAGCACGGATTCGCGGGCCCCGTGGAAGTTCCCTGGCCACCACCGCAGCCTATCAACCCTGGACATTGAAAGGTCACTCAAACATGCCACGCATTGCGCCGTTCGGTTCGTGGACCTCTCCGATATCCGCCGATCTTGCGGCCAGCACCGCCGTCTCCTTTACGGGGTTGGCTGTGGAAGGGCGAGACTTGTATTGGCTCGAGAGCAAGCCCTCCGAGGCCGGTCGCTACGCCATCATGCACCGGCGTCAAGGCGGGCCAGTTGTGGAGCGCACACGGCCGGACTTCAGTGCACGGTCCACCGTCCACGAATACGGCGGCGGGGCCCTGGCCGTGAGCGATCGCATCCTGTACTTCGTCAACTACTCCGACCAACGCATCTACCGGCAGGGGCCGGATCAGGTACCCGTCCCCCTGACTCCGTCGGCAGCCTTTCGCTATGCGGACATGGTTGTCGACCGTCAGCGCCAAAGACTGGTATGCGTGCGCGAAGATCACTCGCGCCCCGGAGAACCGGTCAATTCGATCGTCGCCCAGGACCTCTCTGGCGAGGGAGATGCTCCGGTGCTTGCCTCCGGAAACCATTTCTATTCGAACCCGCGGTTGAGCCCGGACGGCCGCAAGCTGGCGTATCTCGCGTGGAACCATCCGAACATGCCCTGGGATGGCTGCGAGCTCTGGGTGGCCGACGTAAAATCCGACGGCACATTGGGGCGGGCCAGCCTCGTGGCAGGCGGGCGGTCTGAGTCCGTCTTCCAGCCAGAGTGGTCTCCGGGCGGCGTTCTGCACTTTGTGGCTGAGCACACCGGCTGGTGGAATCTCTATTGTTGGAGGGACG
>DATIPW010000298.1:0-3588 GCA_035471605.1 Anaerolineales bacterium
GGGTCTTGGGAATCCTAGTGCACATATGTTCTAATATCAAGGACCAAAGTGTCCAAACTGTCAAGTTTTTGAGTGATTTTTTTGTTCAGCCGCGTGCTGCAGGGGAAAGACGTGGAGTCTGGGGGAGGTGCCCCGGAACGGGGCGGAGGGACCCGGGCCTGATGGCAAGGCAGGACCGGGTTCGCGCGGTCCTGCCTATCTGGATGCGAGATGCGTCGCCATACGCCGCGGCTCAAGCTGGCCGGCGCTTGCTTGACCCCCTGGCAATTGGCGGGCGGGCGCGGGACTAGCGCGCGCCGGCCTTCTCGAGCAGCAGTTCCTTGAGCGTGGTGCCCAGGCGCGTGATGCCCTCGCGGATCGTGTCCGGCTGTGAATAGGAGAAGTTCAGACGCATGGTGTTGGCGCTCCCGCCCTCGGCGTGGAAGGCGCCGCCCGGCACGAAGGCCACCTTGCGTTCCAGCGCGACCTTGAGCACATCCGCCGCATCCATCTTCTCGGGCAGGATGCCCCACAGGAACATGCCCCCCTGCGGATGCGTCCAGCGCACGTCCGGCGGGAACAGTTCATCCATCATCTCCAGCATCACGTCACGGCGCTCGCGATAGGTGGCGCGCAGCACCTTCACGTGCTCGTCCAGGAAGCCTTCCTTGGCCACCTCGTACGCCACGTACTGGTTGAAGGAGGCGGTGTGCAGATCCGCCGCCTGCTTGGCGTGGACCAGCCTGCGGATGACCTCAAGCGGCGCGATCACCCAGGCCAGCCGCAAGCCCGGTGCCAGCAGCTTGGAGAACGTGCTCAGGTAGATCACATTCCCGCTGTAGCAATCGCCGGCGTACCCGCGATATTCGCTGTCCAGCGTCACCAGGGAGGGGATGTGCTCGCCCTCATAGCGCAGCTGCCCGTAGGGGTCGTCTTCGACAATCGGGACCCCGTACTGGTCAGCCAGCTCAATCACCCGGTGCCGGCGCTCGAGGCTCAGCGTGGCGCCGCTGGGATTCTGGAAGTTGGGCAAGACGTAAATGAACTTGGGGCCCTTGCGCAGGGCCTCCTCCAGGTGCTCGACCAGCATGCCTTCCTCGTCCATGGGCACGGGGATGTACTGTGCGCCGTAAGCGTTCCAGGCCTGCAGCGCGCCCAGGTACGAAGGCGACTCCACCACGATGTAGTCGCCGCGATTGACAAACAGCCGTCCGATGAAGTCCAGCGCCTGCTGCGAGCCGGAGGTGATCAGGATGTTTTCCGGCGTAACCGGAGCCATGTAGCGCGAGCTGTGCCGGGCGATCATCTCGCGCAGCGGCCGGTGGCCCTCGGTGGAGCTGTACTGCAGCGCCAGCGGGCCGTGTTCCGCCAGCACGGCGTTGCACGCCTCCCGGAACTCCTTGACCGGGAAGACTTCCGGCGCGGGCATGCCCCCGGCAAAGGAGATGATATCGGGCTGCTCGGCGTACTTGAGCAGCTCGCGTATGACCGAGCTTCCCATCTGCTTCGTGCGGTGGGCGTACCGATACTCCCAGGGTGTCTGCATTCACTCTCCTTGGTCGGGCGTTCGGGCCTGCCGCCCTCTCGCCCTCTCCGGCCCCGCGGGACCGGGTCACAACGGCTGGCTCAGCGCTCACGAGGCGCGGCGGGCTGCCTTGTCACGCAGCGCCTCGTCGCCAGGATGCAAAAGGCCTGCGGGTATGGTGCGACCCGTCAGGCCCATCTTCTTCGACTCATGGCCGTGCAGGCCCATGAGAACTTCCGCTCCTGCCACAATCATGGCAAGCATTATCATACTTGCTTTTTGCGACCCCGGCAATGCCGCATGGCCGGCTCCCGGCGGCGCGAGGGCTTGCGAAGTGACCCCCGCGGGATATACTTGCGCCCTATCCATCCGACTCGATTCAGCGCCCTGGAAGCGCTCGGAGAAAAAACGTATGAAGGGTTTCTGGCGGGTTGTGGCGGCTGTCCTGATCCTTGTGGGTGTGGTGTGGTTCCTGCAAGGTGTGAATATCCTCCCCGGCAGTTTCATGACGGGGCAGGTCCAGTGGGCGGTCTACGGCGGCGTGACCGCCGCGGCCGGGCTGGCGCTGTACCTGCTCAGCCGGCGGCCCTAGATCAGGCGCGCCGGCGGAGATCAACGTGAGCCAGTCACCGGACGAGACCCGGTCTGAGTTCTCCATCCATCCCAAGACGCTGCTGGGTGAAGTGTCGTTGAGTGTGACCAACTTGGAACGGCAGGTCGCCTTCTATCGCGATTTCCTGGGCTTGAGCTTGCTGCGGCAGGACGACTCACAGGCGGAACTGGGCGCGCCCGCCACCGGCCAGGTCGCGGCACGGACGCTCGTGCACCTCAAACAGGAGCCGTCCTTCCGGCGCTACCGGGGTGTGACCGGCATGTATCACTTCGCGCTGCTGTTCCCGAGTCGGCGCGAGCTGGCGCGCGGCTTGGCGCGGCTGATCGCCCGGCAGTATCCGAACTCGCCCACCGATCACATCATGACCAAGACCACCTATCTGGATGATCCCGAGGACAACGGCCTGGAACTGTATGCCGAGAGTCCCGAGGATGGCAGTTGGAGCCTGGCGGACGGCCAGTACATAACCCGCCGGGCAGACGGGAGCTTGAGCAACGGCCGGGAGCCGCTGGACGTGGAGGCGCTGCTGAGCCACCTGATGCAGGACGACCGGCTCGACGTCCCGGTGCCCTCCGAGACGCGCCTCGGGCACATCCACCTGCACGTGCGCGACATTCGCGAGGCAGTGGATTTCTACCATGGCGTGCTGGGGTTCGACTTGATGGGCGATGCCCGGGCGTTCCGCATGGCGTTCGTCTCCGCCGGGGGCTACCACCATCACATTGGACTCAACACCTGGCAGGGGGAGGGGGCGCCCGCGCCGCCGGCGGATGCGCTGGGCATGCGCTATTTCAGGGTGCTGCTGCCCGATCAGAGTGAGTGGCAGCGCGTGCTGAGCCGCGTGCGCGCCCACGGCATCGCGGTTGAGGAGCAGGATGGAGGCATGCTGGTGCGCGACCCCTCACACAATGGCGTGCTGCTGGCGGCCGGGCCCTAACGCCCGGTCAAGAGGGCATCACCCCGCGGCGCGACGGGCCGGCTCCGGCTGCTGGGGTTGCGACTGTGCAATGAAAAAGGGATGGGCTCCAGGCCCATCCCTTTGCTGTTCTGCGTGTCTCGCTGCACGGGCCGGTCTTGCCGGTCAGCGGACGCCGAACTCAGCCAGCGCGCCCTGCGAACGGCGGTCAGAGATCATGTCCTTGGTGTTCGGCCGGGCCAATGGGCGCGCGGTGCTGCGCGCGCCAGCTGCCAGACCGTCAGCACGCCGTGCGCCGCAGCCAGGCTGAAGGGGGCCAGCAGGATCAAGGTGTACTGGGGCCACTTGGTGGTCCACAGCAGCAGGAAGAGCAGGCCCGTGGCCAGCCAGCAGAAGAAGAGCGGATCTTGCTTCAGGAGACGCGGCAGTCCCAGGATCGCCGCCACAAATATGAAGGTGTCCAGATTGATGAGGAAGGCCGACGCGGGACGCAGCTCGTAGTAAGAGGAGAAGGCCGCCAGCCAGCGCAGCGGCTGCCAGAGTGGATAGGAGTAC
>DATIPW010000299.1:0-8159 GCA_035471605.1 Anaerolineales bacterium
GCTGCACGACAATGGGATTGGGTATCTGGCGGGCTGCTCTTTCTGCTGCTGCAGATACCTGCCGCCCGCCTGGTTGCGACCGACTGGACGAAGCACCTGTACTGGACTGAGACGCTCGCCGCCCTGGGCACGATTCTGGGCTTGGCGCTAGGTTCGAGTCGATTTGGCCGGCGGGCGGTGGCGATACTCGTGGTGGGTTACACCGCGGTGCTTGTTCCCTGGCAACTGACCCGATCGGCTGTGGGTGACTCGCTCTTGGATCGACTGCGTCAGACGGGCGCCATTCTGGGCGTGTCGTTGACCCAGTTCCTTCAGCGCCAGGCGGTAAAGGATCCGCTCCTTTTTCTGCTCTTCGTCTGCCTCGCGTTCTGGTTGATGGGCGTATCGGCAGGCTACTGGCTTGCACGCTTCGGCCGAGTGCTGGCTTCGATCGCCCTTTCCGGGGCTGCGATCGTGACCATCCAAGCCTATGGCAACTATCAACCCCGCGGCTCCTGGTGGCTGGCGATTTTCGTGCTTCTCGGGCTGCTGCTGGTGGGCCGCGTGCATCTCCAGCAGCAGAAAAAGCGCTGGGCAGTTGCCCGCGTATTTGTCAGCGAAGATGCCGGGCTCAATCTTTTCGGCGGTCTGTTCTTGACGGCTGCGCTTGCCATTCTTGCTGCATGGTCAATTCCCGGCTCGCCGGGCGGTATGCAGCGTGCCGCAAACACTTGGAATGCCTATGTCGAGCCGATCCGCGAGCGGCTTTCACATGCTGTGACCTCTCTGAGCGGCCCATACGGCAAGCTCAGCCCGAATTTCTATGGGGGCTCCCTGCCCCTTGGGCTGAATGCAGCGGTCGGCGATGCCGTCGTGCTGAGGATTGAGGTGCTGGATTCCCCGGGCATAAACCTTCGCTACTACTGGCGCGGTCGGTTGTACAACGACTACGAGGACGGCTCATGGTCTGCTTCCGGGACCTCACGCATGCCCTTTGATCCTGAGGCGGACCGCATCGTAGTCCCGGACGCTGCCGATCGCTCAGAAGGTGTGTTCCGTGTTACCAGCCACTTCCCGGTGCAGAGTCTGATCTATGCGCCCTCACCAGCGGTCTGGGTCGACCGGGCAGCCAACTTGGCCGGCATGCCAACCTCCCCGCGCGCGTATGACGTGTTCTCTTGGGAAACACGAATGCCAGTCCTGGCCGCATCGACCTACCAGGTCCGCGCCGCACTTCGCAACCCCACCATAGTCCAGTTGAGGGGCGCAGGCGAGTCATACCCAGACTGGATCACCGCTGGGTACCTGGGTGTGCCTGACCAATACAGGAGCCAGCTTGCAGACCTGGCAGAGATGATCACTGCCGGTTCGGAGACTGCGTACGATAAGGCTACGGCGGTCACCAACTACCTTCGTGCCAACATTGTGTACTCCCCCCGTCTCCCCGCCATCCCGGAGAATCAGGACCCGGTGATGTGGGTGCTGCTCAGCCACAAGGAAGGGTTCTGCAATTACTACGCTTCGGCAGAGGTGCTGCTCCTGCGTTCGATGGGCATCCCGGCGCGCTTGGCCGTGGGTTTTGCCCGTGGCAATCTTGAGGATGGTGGGTATACCGTCTATCGGCGAAATGCGCACGCGTGGCCGGAAGTGTACTTCCCCAACATAGGGTGGGTGGAGTTTGAGCCGACGGCGAACCAGGATCCGCTGGTGCGACCGAGCGGTCTTGAGGCAGATGCTGGTGCAGCCTCCGGTACGCAGCAGCCCCGTGATCGCGAGGAGGCTCTCAGTCGCATCCCCGAACTGGTGGAGTTGGCGCCACCCGCCACACCGATTCCCTTCCGGCTGACGCCGGTGGGCAAGGCACTGTACACCGCCGGGCCGGTGGTGGCCCTGGCAATTGCGGTGGCCCTAGGCTACCGTCTGCGAGTATGGAATCGTCTGCCCGCTCTTGTGGCTAGGACGATCGAGGCGGGCGGAGGGCCAGTGCCATCCTGGCTGCGACAGTGGGAGCACTGGCATCAGCTCCAACCGGTCGAGCGGGCCTTCGCCAGCGTCGGCTGGTCGCTGCGGCTGCTTGGCGCTCCCCAATCTCTAGAGGCCACCCCTTCCGCCCAGGCCGCCGCTCTCGCCCGGCGGCTGCCAGCCGCAGCGGCCCACATCGATGTCCTCAGGGCAGAACTGGAGACAGGCTTGTTCACCGCGCGCACTGAGGACTTGTCACGGGCCCGGCGGGCCGCTATCATTGTGCTTCTGCGCGCGCTGCGGGCCCGCCTTGGCGCGACCCTGGCTGCCTTGGATGGTCGTGCTGCATATTACGAGAACAACCCCAAACCGACCGAAAGAGGGATGAGATGAAGTCCTTGTTGCCGTCCTCCACGTCACTTCGCCCCCAGTTGGCATCCCTCGGCCGCCAGGCGACTGAACTACGTGACCAGCTTCAGAAAGTCAAATCGCGCGACCTGCCGCCGACCGCGACGGAAAGCCTGGGGACGCTGGCTGAGACCCTGGAAAAGATGGGGTCGAGGCTGGAGGCGCTTGAAGACGAGCATAGGAACCTAACAGCCCTGGCAGAAATCGGCAGTGTGGTCAACTCGTCGCTCGAACTGGACGAGGTGCTGCGCATCGTGATGGACAACATCGTGCGGCTAACCGGAGCAGAACGCGGATTCCTGATGCTGAAGAACGAGACAGGCGACATGGAGACCCGGATTGCCCGAAATTGGGGGCAAGAATCCATCAAGGCAGGAGAGGCAGCCACCAGTCGTACGGTCGTTCAGCGCGTGATCGAGTCAGGTGAAGCAGTGCTGACCACGAACGCGCAGGAGGACCAGCGCTTCAGTGGCACGGCGAGCGTCGTGGCCCTCAATCTGCGCTCGATCTTGTGCGCTCCCCTAAAGGTGAAGAGCGAGCTGATAGGGGTTATCTACACGGACAATCGAATTCGCACGGGCATCTTCGCGGACTCCGAGCGGGATCTGATTGCGGCCTTCTCCAACCAGGCCGCGGTGGCAATCGAGAACGCCCGACTGTTCACTTCGCTCCGCCGCACTCTGGAAGAGGTCACAGAACTCAAGAATCTTATGGACAACGTGTTCTATTCCATCGCCAGTGGGGTCATCACGGCGAATGTGCAGCAGCAGGTCCTGATGGTAAATCGTGCAGCCGAGATCATCCTGGGACATTCGAAGCCTGAGATCATTGGCCACGCCTTGGACGAGGTGCTTGCCTCGGCGTCCCCTCAAGTCAAGCCGCACCTGGAGGGCGTGCGCCAAAGTGACCAGGCCATCGTCGACCTGGAGATCAGCCACCTGGATACCGTTCGGGGCAGCCTGGACTGGCGTATCAACGTGTCGCCCCTGAAGGATGCCGGCCAGAAGACTCAGGGGATTGCCATTGTGCTGGATGACTTGACCGAAAGAAAGAAACTCGAGGCCCAGCGCCGTCTCTTGCAGCGGATGGTTTCTCCGGCTATTTTGGATCAGATCGATCCAAGGAGTCTGGAGATCGGGGGCAAGAAGGGTCATGTGACGGCCCTCTTTGCTGACGTGCGTGGATTCACAGCCTACAGCGAAAGACATACGCCTGAAGATCTCGTGACGGTGCTCAACCGCTACCTGGCCGCCTGTGCCGAGGCCGTGCTGGACCAGGAAGGCACCGTCGACAAGTTCCTTGGGGATGCCATCATGGCTTGGTACAACGCTCCAGTGCCCCAACCCGACCATACGCTGCGGGCGGTCAAGACTGCCCTGGCGATTCGGGAGGCGGTTGCCCGATTGCATCAGGAGCTTCCGCCAGAGGCGCACTTGAGTTTCGGTGTCGGCATCCACTACGGCGAGGCCGTTCTGGGTTGGATCGGTTCGGAGAAGCGACTGGAATACACCGCCCTTGGTGATAGCATCAACACGACCAAGCGTCTTCAGGAAAATTCGGCCAAGGACCAGATCCTGATTAGCAGGGTGGCATACGAGCGAGTCAAGGATGAGGTGGATGCCAAGCTCTTCGCGCCGCTTGTCGCCAAAGGCAAGTCGCAGCCGATTGAGGTGTTCGAGGTTCTAGCGCTGAAATAGATCCTGGGCGAACTCGTTGCCCAACGGGCTTCCACCTATGGGGACTGCATTACGCGCCTGACAAAACTCAACAGTTGGCGCATGCCTTTGCCTACCGGCGGGATGTCGATGTATTCGTGAGTTGTGTGTGCCCCGCCGCCCGTCGTGATGCCAAGGACGATGGCTGGGATCCCGCGGCTCAAAGGTATGTTGGCATCCGTCGAGCCCGAGCTCAATCGGGCCGAGAAGCCCTGTTCGGCCAGGCATGTTCCAGCGAGTTCTACCCAGGGATGATTCGCGGGGATGCCGCCCGAGGGTCGCTGACCGATCACCTCTATTTCAATTTGGACGCCTTCCCGGCTGACCGACTCAATGCAGGACTCGACAGTGCTGATCACGGTCGCCAGGGCGGTCCGACTTTCGGAGCGGACATCCAGCTCGAATGTGGCCTGGGATGCCACCACGTTGATGCCGGTGCCTCCGGAGATCGTGCCGACGTTCATGGTCGTTCGGGGTTTGCCGGGCAGCGGCAGGGAGACCAGCCGGCTGACCAAGGAAGCTATCTCGTGGACCGCTGAGGGCTGCCCGTAGTCGGACCACGAGTGGCCGCCGGCGGTATGTACTTTCACGCGATACCGCTGCACCCCCACTGCACGATGGTAGACATGCGGGAGCGCGATCCCTTCCAAGACCAGATAGCCGCGGACGTCGTCGCCAAATCGCTCCACAACGGCTTGCATCCCACGCAGGTCACCCAAGCCCTCTTCGCGGGAATTGGCGACCAGCCAGATATCCGAATCCAGGACTGTTCCGGAATCGCGCAGCATCCAGACCAATCCAAAGAGGGCTGCGAGCCCAATGGAGTTGTCACCGATCCCAGGGCCGGAGATGCGCTCGCTGGCGCGAGTGATGCCGTTGAAACGATCCGGGAAGACTGTGTCCAGATGGGCCGTCACGATCAGGGGTCTGGCTCGGCTGCGACCGGGGAGACGCGCATAGACATTCTGCAGCTGGTCCATGGCGATTTCCGTGAATTGCTCCGCAACGAATTGCTGGCGCACCCGAAGGGCTCGCTTCTTCTCCCTGAATGTGGGCGCGGGTATCTGCTGGATGGCAACTGCGAGATCCAGCAGCCGGTCAAACGTCTCGGGTAATGAGCTTGCTCCGGTCACCGGGCGCTTCCTAGACCTCCCTGACGAGGTCGCGCAACACCATCAGGCGTGCCTGCGCAAGGCCTTCCAGAACGGTACCCGGGTAGAACGCGCCAGTTCCTTCAACCTTCAGCGAGGCGGAAACATTTGCGTGCAATGCAGCCTGCAAAGGGTCGTAGGTCTGTTTGAAGCCCGCAAGGAAGCCTCCGGCGAAGGCGTCGCCGGCGCCAGTGGGGTCGGCCGGCCGGGCTGGGTAGGCCGGGATCTCCCACCGATGGGCGCCGTGCACATCAAGAACAGCCTGCCCGGCAGCTCCCCGTTTCACCACGATGATTTCGCAGCCGTAGGACCCCAAGGCTGCCATCATCTCCCACAGGTCGTATGTTTGTCCCCAGAAGAGCTTGCGCAGTTTGGTCTCAGAGGGCAGGAAGGCTGTAGCCGCCCCCAGAAGCACGCGCAGTTCTTGCAGGAACCCTGGCGTCATGTAGCCGGCTGAGGGATCTGCTGTGACAGTTGTAACCCCGGAGGCCTTGAACATTGTGATGAGTTGATGGTGAGTGACGAAGTCCAGCGGGCAGAGGTGCACGGCGCGCGCCTCGCGGTACTGGGCCGGAACGTCGGCAATCGTTGGGGAAAGCTGATCTGGCTTGCGCGTGTCCTCCTGCTCAGCGGGAGCCGCCTGGTAGCCCAGCAAGGCCTTTGGAAAGGGCAGCTTCCGCCGTGCAAACTGCGACACCGGAGAGCCACGAGTAGTCCCGAATTCCGCGTCGTAGGCCACGAACTCGCGTAGATCAACACTTTGCGGCAGAATCGTGATGCCGCGGATGTCCACCCCGCGAGACTCGAGCGCCTTCAGCCATGGGCGTGGATAGTCTTCGCCCACGCGCCCCACGAGGCCGACCTCGCCTGCCCATGGCAGCAGGCCTCCGCAGGCGTACATGACACTGCCGCCGGGGGCGTCAAGCAGCGGCATGCCCACCGGCGGCAGGATGAATTCACGCGTTGTCTTGCCCACCAGCACGAAAGTAATGTCCAGGGCTGACCTCGAAGCCAAGCTGCGGGGGGCGGAACTCGTTGACGAGCAGGATTCCAGGAAACGCCGTCCCTGGCGCCCAGTCAGGCGACCGTGCGGCGCCTCTGTATGAGATCAGGCATCATCCTCGGTATAATCAAGCCTGATCAACAAGGGTTTGCGCAGGTTTGTGGTGGCCAAAGCGGCGCCCATGTCGATGAGGAACATTCACCTGCGCGCCCAACTGGAACGCCACCGAACTCTCGAACCCGGTCAACGCGCTGGGGCCGACGGCGAAGGCCAAATCGCGGTATTCCTTTTGCCAGAAGTCCAGGCCGCAATCGAGACCCCTGGACTGGCCGCGGCCGATGCCTGCTTGGCAACAGGAATTATAACCGTCTGAGAAGGAGATCGACTGCATGGCAGAGAACAAGGTACGAGTCGCGATCATCGGCGTGGGCAACTGCGCCTCGTCGCTGGTGCAGGGGGTCCACTACTACAGGGACGCGCCTGACGACGCCAACATTCCGGGTTTGATGCACGTGAATTTGGGCGGATACCATGTCCGGGATATCGAGTTTACGCTGGGCATAGACATCAACATGACCAAGGTGGAGGAGGACCTGGCAGACGCGATCTTCGCGGAGCCCAACAATACCTACAAGTTTTGCACGGTTCCCCAGTTGAATGTTCCCGTCGTCCGCGGGATGACTCACGACGGGCTCGGCAAATACCTGACGCAGATTATTGAAAAGGCCCCTGGGCCCACGGCTGATATTGCGAACCTGCTGCGGGAGACCAAGACAGATGTGGTCGTCAACTTCCTCCCGGTTGGCTCCGAAGAGGCCACCAAATGGTATGTCGAACAAGTCCTGCAGGCCGGCTGTGCCTTCATCAACGGAATCCCTGTGTTCATAGCCTCGCAGGAATACTGGGGCAAGCGCTTTCGGGAGGCCAAGCTGCCGCTGTTGGGCGACGACATCAAATCCCAGGTCGGGGCGACAATTCTCCATCGATTACTCACGACCTTGTTTGTTGACCGCGGCGTGCGCATCGACCGGACCTACCAGCTGAACTTCGGCGGCAATACGGATTTTCTCAATATGCTTGAGCGCGAGCGCCTGGAAAGCAAGAAGATCTCCAAGACCGGTGCGGTGACGAGCATGATTCCCTACGATCTGGGCGGCGACAATGTGCACGTCGGTCCCTCAGACCACGTGCCGTGGCTTTCGGATCGCAAATGGTGCTATATCCGCATGGAGGGCACGACCTTCGGGGATGTACCGCTGAACTTGGAGACCAAACTCGAAGTCTGGGACAGCCCAAATTCTGCGGGCGTCATGATTGATGCCATTCGCTGCGCCAAGCTTGCCCTGGATCGCGGATTGAGCGGACCCATCGTCGGTCCGTCCTCCTACTTCTTCAAGACCCCCCCGCAACAGTTCCGTGATGACATCTGCCGCGAAAAAGTGGAAGCCTTCATTAGAGGGGACACGAGCGAGTAGGCGCCGGCTTTCGGCCCCATGCCTGCACAGGGGCGAGGTGCCGCGCGAAAAAGCGAGTTGTTGAGCATGATATGCCGCGTCGAAAACCCATGATTCGCCGCATCGGGCTGCTGTTGGGCGCCTGTTCGTTGGCGGTCGCGGCATGTGGTCCGTCCGCCGCTGCCGCCGAGATTGACCTGCAGATGACCAGTGCGGTGCAGACGGCGGTCGCGGATATCGTCGCGACCCAGGCCGCTTCGCAGCCTGTTCCCACGCAGGTGCACTCCGCCACGCCGGCTGCTCCTCGGACCCCGCCGGCACTACCGGCGATGTTCACAAGCGCCGCCCTGAATCCTCAGGACACGCCTCACGCGTACATAGAGGATCAGTGTCAGTACCTTCGCGACAAGTGGACCTCGACCCATTCCGTTCCGGGCACAATCGTCCTGGTGATCATGTTTCACAGCATCGAGAAGGGCGAGTCAAG
>DATIPW010000300.1:0-10568 GCA_035471605.1 Anaerolineales bacterium
AGAACCGCCGGGAGGCCATTGAGGAGGCTGTTAAGGCTGGCCGCGGCGATCTGGTGGCGGAGAATGAAGCCGAGATCAAGGTGCTCGAGGGTTTTCTCCCGCAGGCGATGTCCGGTGACGAACTGCGGCAACTGGCGCAAAGTGCCATTGCTGAAGCGGGCGCAGCCGCACCTGCGGACATGGGCAAAGTGATGAAGGTGCTCATGCCCAAGGTGGCTGGCCGTGCCGCCGGAGATCAGGTGAGCGCCATGGTGAAGGAACTGCTCACCAAGTGATTGGCGCCTGCGCTCTGGCTCTGTCTTGAGGATCACCCTCGAGCGCCGGACATCTTCGGAGCTGCCCAGATGCTCTTGTGGCCCACGGGCCAGGGAGTCAGTGGCGCCTGCCAAATCCACCGGTGTCTGAAATGCAAAGAACCCCACCCGCTTCGCTGAGCCTGCGCACCCTTCGGGCCTTTCTGGTCATTACGGCCGCCGTGGTGACCTATGGCGCGTTGGTGTTGCCGCTTGGCCTGCGGCCCGCGACTCCGCCTCTCAAGGTGGGGGACGTGGCACCCTATGATATCCAGGCGCCGCGCACCTCCGAATATGTGAGCCAGGTGCGCACCGATGAGGTCCGCGCCGCGGCCGAACGGGCTGTGCTGCCCGTGTACACCGCGCCGGACCCTGCTGTGGCACGCGAGCAACTTGATCGGTTGAGCCGCGCGCTGGAGCGGATTTCCTTGGCTCGCGCGGATGAGACAAACACCCTGGAACAGCGCGAGGTGATCCTCACAGCCATCAGGCCCCCGGGCCTGTCGGCTGAGAATGCTCGGCTTATTCTGGGTATGTCTGAGGCGCGCTGGCTTGCGCTACAGAACGAATCCGCCCGCGTGCTCGAGCAGGTGATGCGTACCGCCGTGCGCCCTGAAAACATTGATCTCCTGCCAACGGACATCGCGGCCCGGGTGAGCCTGGCGCTCAATGAGCAGGACTCCGCCCTGGTGACCGAAATCGTCATCGCCTTTGTTGTGCCCAACAGTCAGTACAGCCAGGAACTCACTTCTGCTGCGCAAGCGGTTGCCCGCGACAGTGTTGAATCGATCGTCCGCTCCTACAAGCGGGGAGAGACCATCGTGGCGGGCGGCGACGTCATTTCGGAAGCTGACATGGAAGCGCTGAGGGAGTTCGGCGTGGTCAACGTCCAGCGTCCCGTGGAGGCTTTGCTCAGCACGGGCGCCGTCACCTTGACCGTGATCGCGCTGATGGTGCTGTACTTGGGCCGGCCGCCGCGTTTCCAGTACCTGGCGGATCCGCGCAGCCTGTTGGTGCTTGCCCTCATCTTCCTGGCGTTTCTTGTCGGTGCGCGGCTGGTCGTGCCCAATCGCACCATTGTCCCGTACGTCTTCCCTCTGCCGGCGGCCGGGTTGCTGATGGCGGCGCTCTTCGGCATGGAGACGGGATTGATCCTGTCCCTGGGTATATGTGTGCTGGTCACCTACGGCCAGGTCAATTCGGAAGCCCTGCTGCCCTACTATTTGTTCTCAACCTGGTTCGGTGTGGTCATGCTCGGGCCGGCCCGGCGCTTCTGGGCATACTTCCGCGCCGGAATAGCCGTGGCCGGCGTGGCCATGGCCATGGTATTCGGCTATCGGCTGATACCGGGTGAGATGGATTGGATCGGTCTGGCCACGCTCATGGGCGCCGCGCTGTTTAACGGGCTGGCATCCGCCGGATTGGCGCTGCTGCTGCAGTTCCTGCTGGCGCAGTTCTTGAGCTTGCCGACAGCCTTGCAGTTGCTTGAGATATCCCGGCCGGATTTCCCGTTGCTGCAGGAGTTCCTCCGCAAGGCACCCGGGACATATCAACACAGCCTGCACGTGGCCAACCTGGCGGAGCAAGCCGCCGAAAAGATTGGGGCTGACGCGCTGCTCACGCGCGTCGGGGCGATCTATCACGACATTGGCAAGACATGTGCCGACCCGGCTTTCTTTATTGAGAATCAGGTGCCGGGCAGTGTGAATGCCCACACGGACATAAGCCCTGAGCATGCGGCCGCACCGATTCTTCGTCACGTTCGCGACGGCGTGGCGCTGGCGCGCAAGCACAGGCTGCCGCGCCGCATTGAGGATTTCATACGGGAACATCACGGCACAATGCTCACCCGATTCCAGTATATGCAGGCGGTGGAGCGTGCTGGGGGCGACGCCGCCAAGGTGGACCGCGAGAAGTTCCGCTATCCAGGACCCACTCCGCGTTCGCGTGAAACTGCCTTGCTCATGCTGGCAGACGCCTGCGAGGCACGCAGCCGCGCCGAGAACCCACAGGGAGAAGAAAGGCTGCGCGAGATCGTCCGCTCGGTCATCGACAGCGTGGAACGTGATGGGCAGCTGGATAATACCCAGCTGACGCTGCACGATCTGCACCTCATCACGGAATCCTTCGTCACCACGCTGCGCGGCACCTACCATCCACGCATCCAGTATCCGGCCGCCGAACTTCCTCCTTCTTCGCCGACGCGCAACGAAACCCGCAAGCGTGTGTAGGCCCGTATGATTCGCGTTGATTCGGGACCGGGTCCCTTGCCACTTCGTCTCGCCCTGGTTGAGAACGCGGCCCGCCAAGCTCTGGAATCTCAGGCTGCTTCCGGAGACCTCACCGTCGTGCTGAGCGATGATGCCCACCTGCAAGAATTGAATGCTCGGTACCTTGGAATCGACGCCCCAACAGACGTGCTGAGCTTTCCTTCGGGGCAGGCGGACCCGGAAACCGGCCAGGCCTACCTCGGAGACGTGATCATTTCCGTGCCGCAGGCACAGGTCCAGGCACACGCCGCGGGGCACTCTCTTGCGGCCGAGGTGCAGCTGCTGGTCGTGCATGGGGTCTTGCACTTGCTGGGTCTCGACCACGCGCAGCCGGCGGACAAAGCGGGCATGTGGGCGGCCCAGGCCGAGATCCTGACGCGCCTCGGCCTTGCTGAAATCGCCCTGCCGGAGTAGGGAAAGTGCGCATGTTTGCAGCTGCGCGGGTGCGTTCCTTTGGCCACGCGTTCCGGGGTTGCTGGTATGTGCTCAGAACACAGCGTAATTCCTGGCTGCATGTGGGGATAGCTGCGGCCGTGTTTGCGCTTGGGTTCTGGGTGGGCCTGGACGGAATGCGGTGGGCAATCGTTGTACTGGCGACTGCTTTGGTCTTCACCGCCGAATTCTTCAACACTGCCCTGGAGGTGGTTGTCGATCTGGTAAGCCCAAAGCCTCATCCGCTGGCAAAGATCGCCAAGGATGTCGCGGCCGCCGCCGTGCTGGGGAGCGCCGCCAGCGCGGTGATCGTGGGGTTGCTGCTGCTTGGTCCCCCGCTCCTGCAGCGGCTCGAAGCCGCGCTGGGACGTTGATGGCAATGCCTGAAGCGGCTTGCGCACGTCCAACTCACGCCGGCAGTGGGAAATCCTCTTTCATCCCGGCACGCCTGAGGATATGGCGTGAGCCTATCGTTTGAGTTTGGCACTGTCGGCTCGCCGACGGGTACGCCCAAGAACCCCGGGGGTTCTGTGGGCGCCATCGCCTTCAGTAAATCCATTGGCCTGACCGCGCTTGAGCTGGGCTGGGTGCAATCCGTGCGCGTCACCGAAACGACCTGTGCGGCCATCCGAGCTGCCGCCCTTGAGCATGGTGTGGCGGTAAGTGTGCATGCCCCGTATTTCATCAATCTGAATGCCGCAGCGGACGAGTGGCCCAAATCTCGCAAGCGCCTGATGGACGCGGCTCACTACGGCAATCTCGCCGGCGCCACGGATATCATCTTTCATCCGGGCTCATACTTTGGCAGACCCGCTTCGGAGGTCCTGCAAACGGCCATCCCTCGCCTTGCGGCATGCATCGAGGAACTACGGCGCGCCGGGAACCCCGTGACCCTGCGCCCCGAAACGATGGGCAAGTCCGCCATGCTGGGGTCGTTTGAGGATGCGCTGACCCTCTCAAAAGAGGTGGAGGGCGTGTTGCCCTGTCTTGACTTTGCGCATCTCCATGCCCGGCCCGGAGACGGGACGATGAACACCACGAGAGAATGGTCTGACCTGCTCGACGCGTACGCTGGGACACTGGGGAAGGCCGGGCTGCGACGGTTGCACATTCACCTTTCGGGCATCGAATACGGTCCCAAGGGCGAGAAGCAGCATCTCGAACTCAAGCAGGCTGATTTGGACGTGAAAGCTCTCTTTCGAGCCCTTCAGGATCTTGGCTGCGCCGGACGGATCCTGTGTGAAAGCCCTGTCATGGAGCAGGATGCCCTTCGGCTAAAGAGAACGTGGGCGCGCATGGCCGGCGAGAAGTAGAGAAACGCCACCTATGCCGAAACCATCGCCTCCGCGACGATGAGTCAGACCGGCCGCCGATGCGGTTTGTTGCCCGTTGGGCTCACGGATGGAGCCACCGGGATCGCTGGCCTCCCGAAACTGAAGATCGCTGATCCAATCCGGCGCCCGGCACCCTGAGACTCGCATGCGGGTCCCAGCGGCAGTGCGACGCTTTCTCTGGTGTCCTGCGCGCCCTGCTCAAACCCCAGCAGACAAAGTTGCTGGCCCCGAGGGCCACCGATGGCATTTGAGCCCGGCGCGGAGCGACCCCGCGCGCATCTGGCCAGTGTCTTGCAGGCCCGGCTGCTCCACGCCGTGACGTGGCGCGCTGCCAGCTCGCAGCCAGCCAATCTGGCGGGGAGAGCGGGGCCCACACCTTTGGACTCGGGATTCTCCGCCGCAAGCCGCCCGCCGCGCGCGATCAGCGCTTCTGCGTAACATCCCGAGCGCTAGCTCCAGAGTGGGGGTTTGAAGACCATCAGCCAGGCAATGATCAGGACATCCAGCATCACAATAAAGCCGAGCCGTCCGCTTCTCTGGGCCAAAGAGCCATAGTCAGGGGAATGGCGGCCCTCACTTTCGAGAAGGGCGCGCTGCCGCCGCGCCGTCGGTGCGAGCGCCAGGACCCCAAGCAGCGCCGCCAGGGCATAGAGTACCAGTGCGGCGAGCAGCCAGGGCGTCGTCACAGGGATCTCCAGTGTCAGGGCCATGGCCAGGCCCGAAACCAGCACCACGGCGTAGCAGGGATTGGCGAGACGCCGATCGATGAATGAAATGCTGTGCAGCACGAATCGTAGCGCCTGGGGATCGCGTTGCGCTCTTTGGATCCATATTCCGTATGTGAGGTTCGCGCCCACGGCCGCGATGGCCGCCAGCACGTGCACCAGCTTCAGCGCCTCGAACCACATCTTCAAGCTCCTGGGCCCGAAGGAGATCCCGTCATCGGTGCCTCGCCGGCGCGATCCACTTCCAAATTCAAAACGCGGAAGGCCACCGCGCCCGCGGCCAGCGGCAGCCAGAACGTAAGCCCCCGGAATGCCAACGAAATGATTACCGCTTGGCTGAAATCGACGCGTAGCGTCCGCAGGGCAACAGGCATCACGGCTTCGACCACACCGACGCCCGACGGTGTCGGTGAGACGATCACAAACAAGTGGGTGATTGCCAGCCCTCCAATGATCGTGCCGGCGGAGAATGGCACATCGAAGGCCAGGAAGCACAGCATGAGAATGATAGCCAGAAGAATCTTGTTGCCCAGGGCCAGAAGCAGCGGGCGCAGGAGGATGCGGGGCTTCTCAGGAAGTGATCCCAGCCCACTTGACACGTCAGCGGCAAACTCGTGTGCGCGCTCCTCGCTCAGGTATTGGCGGTGGATGAAGGGCCGAACGGCAGAATTGATGGTGCGGGCGGCCCTCGCCAGCATGCCGCCCAGGGCTGTGGGGGCGCGGTAGGCCAGGTAAAGTATGGATCCCAATGCCACTGCCACCGCCACCAGGATTAGCGAGGCGCTGATCTCTCCCACGCCCAGGTTGTTGCGCCTGATCAGGACAACGATGCCCACCGCCAGCACACAAAAGAAGGCGGCGTAGTCCAGCAGCAGGTACAGGGCGCCAGCCACGGTCACCTTTCCAGAGGGATGGCCGCGTTTCCGACCGTCGGCCACGAACATGGCCAAACCACCCACGGCGCTGGTGGTCACCACACCCAAGAACGTGCTGGCCAAGCCCAACCCTGTGAGGCGCCGGCGGCTCTCTCCAAGCCCCAGCAGCGAATACAGGGAGTGGAAGATCGCCCCCAGCATCAGCATCCAGGCTGCCTCTGCGGCCAAGGCCAGCAGGACGAACCAGATGTTCGCCTGTTGCAGCGTGAAGACTACACTTTGAAGTTCGGAGAAACTGAAGACAACCAGCGTGATCGCCAGGAAGAGCACGATCACGACCAGAAATTTCGGCATACTCGGTGATTATAATCACTCGTGGGGGTGCCGAGGCTGACCCCTCCGCTTCGGCAGATTGGCCACCGCGCAGCGTGCACAAAAAGGCCTCTCGCCGGCAACCGGCGAGAGGCCTTGTGTTTGCGTTACTATCGACTGCGGCATCAATCGCGCGAGCGCAGCCCACCAACCATGCTCGCGAAGTACAGCAGCTGCATTACCGCCGCCGCCAGCCCTGCCACGTACGTCAGGGCGGCTGCATTCAGCACGCTGTTCACACCCGACTGCTCTTGCTCGCCGACCACGATGCCGGCATCTGCCAGCATTTGCTTTGCCCGGCTGGAGGCATTCAGCTCGACCGGCAGGGTTGCCAGGGCAAATACTGCACCACCCGAGAACACAACCACGCCAAGCCACGCCAGGTTGGTCAGGCCAAGCAGCATGCCGGCAAAGATCATGATCCAGCCCAGCCAGCTTCCCACACCCACCATGGGTACCAGCGCCGCGCGAAAGCGCAGCGGTCCGTAGTCGTCCGCGTCCTGCATGGCATGACCCAGCTCATGCGCCGCCACCGCCACGGCTGCCACGGACGGTGTGTCCGCCACGCCCTGCGATAGCCGCAGGATCTTGGTGCGCGGATCGTAGTGATCGGTCAGCTGGCCGCCAACGCGTTCGACGCGCACACCGCTCCCCATCAGGTGGCCGCTGGCGATCAGCCGCTGGGCGACCTGCCCGCCGGTCAGGCCACTGCGTACCGGGACGCGGCCCCACTTTCTGTACGCGGAGTTTACATAGAGTTGTGCAATCATCACCAGCAGGAATGCAGGAACCATGAAGCACAGATACTGGCTGTTATAGAAGAACATTCACTCCTCCTGAACCGACCCCGCGCGATGCGGGTCAGGGCATGGCTGTCGGCAGCGCTGTTGGCACAGATGTGGGAATGGGCTCGCCGGAGATCAGGTTCCCCAGAACTTCCACGGCGGCATCCAACTGCGGATCCCGCCCGGCTTGACGGTCCTCCGGGGTCCTCTCGACATAGACATCCGGTGTCAGCCCCTGCTCTTCGATCTGCCGACCCTCGGGCGTGAGCCAGCGCGCAATTGTGATCCGGACCGCACCCTGATCATTGGAAATGGCAACCCAGTTCTGCACCGAGCCCTTGCCATACGACACAACCCCGACGATGACCGCCCGGCCGCGGTCCTGCAAAGCCCCCGCCGTGATCTCGGACGCGGAGGCCGTACCCTCATTGATCAGCACCACGATCGGGACCTCCGTCGCCAGACCTCCGGCGATCGCCTCGTAGGACTTCTTCGTACCATCCCCACGCTCCTCGTAGAGGACCACGCCGCTGCTCTGGAACTGCGATACGACCTCCACGGCGGTCTCAAGGTAGCCGCCCCCATTGTCGCGCAGGTCGAGGATCAGTCCGCGCGGCTTCTGTTGCATCAGCGTCCGCAGGGTTGAGACCAGCTCCCTGGTCGTGTTTTCGCCAAAGGTTGTTACCTGAACGTAGGCCATCCCGTCGTCCAGCATCTTGCCGCTGGCGCTGTCGACCGTTATCCGGGCGCGCTTGATCTTGAGTTCCAAGGGGGCAGTCTCTCCCGCTCGGGCAATCGTAAGCTCAACGGAGGTGCCTGCCGGTCCCTTGACCCTCTGGCGCACCAACTCGGGATCAATTCCAGTCATGTCCTCATTGTCAAGTGCTATGATCTGATCCCCGGAGAGAATTCCAGCCTGTTCTGCAGGGGAGGCAGGGAACGTGCTGATCACCGTGAGATAGGCCCCGCTCGTGTCGACAATCGCGCCGATTCCTTCATAGGAGCCCTCCAGTTCGGAATTGGCCTCCTGGTAGGTCTTGGGATCCATATAGGAGCTGTGAGGATCTCCCAAGGCATCCATCATGCCGCGAATGGCACCCTGCATCAGCAGCGTGTCATCCACGGGCTGCTCCACATATTGGCTGTGGACGAGTTGCCAGGCCTCCCAGAAGGGTTTGAACAGGTCCTGCAGGTCGACCGGAGTGGCCGCGTTGGCCTGGGGAGACACAGTGGGGGCTGGCAGCGCCGGTCCCAGCCCACTGAAGCTCAACCCTGAAAGGGGCAGGACATGCCCTGCGACGAATCCACCGCCGAAGCCGCCCGCAAGCAGTACCAGCCCGAATATCACCAACAAAACAATCTTTAGCGTTCTACCCACAACAGTCTTCCTGCCTCTCTCCTGCTGGACGCGCCCGCACCGTGCCAGCATAGCACCGCCCGATTAGAGCACGATGAATTGCATATCGGAATCGTGTAGATACGCGCGAGTCACTTGTCCCGGGAGGCCAGTTCCTGGACGCGCCGGTGCAGTTCGTCCATGGCTTGGCTGTCTCGCCGCTGAATCGATCGCAAGTTTCTGGGACGGTTGCGCAGAAACGCGATTGCCATCATGGTGTTGCCCACCAGGATGAGCAGCACCAGCAAGAGCAGGACGATCGAAAGCGCCGTCACGCAACTGTTCCGTTAAGCACAGCTGGCAGCGCCGTCCAGTCCCCGCAGGCGGCATCGGCGTCTATGCCTTGCCCCCGCGCCCCGAAGAGCACGGCGAACAGGCCCATTTCCCGGGCGGCGCGCGTGGTGTGGGGCAGGTCGTCGATTAGCGCGCACCTGCCCGGGTTCACCTCGCCGGCGATGCCCAGTGCCAGCCGGAGGGCTTCGGGCTGGGGCTTGCAGTGGGGATCCATGCGATTGACATCGATGATGTCGGCGAAGTGCTGCTCGATCTCAAGTTCCCGCAGCACACGCCGCGCGTGGTTGGCGTCCGCATTGGTGAAGACCACATTGCGCGTGGGCAGATCTGCCAGGACGGACTGCTGCACCGGATCGGGCTGAATGTAATCGGCAAGCCGTACATCGTGCACGTAGGCCAGATAGTCCTCGGTGTCCACCACGTGGTTGGCTTGCAGGCCGCGCAGCGTCGTGCCATACCGTCGGAAGTAGGTCTCCCGCAGCCGCGGCACGTCGGCCTCCGGGATGCGCATTCGATCCACCATGTAGCGGGTCATTCGCTGCTTGATCATGGGCCACAGCCCACTGTCGGCTGGATACAGGGTGTCATCCAGGTCGAAAAATATGGTTGAGAATCGCACGCGACGATTATACCTGCTGGCCGCGCGGCGCTGGACAAGCTCCCTCATACTTGGGGATCGCTTCGATTGCGCACGTCACCGCAGTCCGACGCGAGCGCCAGCCGCAGCGGCGCCGGGTGCGGGGTGAGCGCCGATGCACTCAGGGTGGATTCGTTTTTCGACGAAGGGCGCCTGCTCCCTGCCTGCATTGCGATGGCGCGCGGGCTCACGCAGGGCGCTGCATTATAATGAATCGGTGCCGATTCGCCTGCTCTCGGCCCAGGTTGCATCCCAGATCGCTGCCGGTGAGGTGATTGAACGTCCGGCCTCGGTTGTGAAGGAGCTTGTCGAGAACGCTCTTGACGCCGGGGCCGCTGTCATATCCGTGGCCGTCGAGGAGGCAGGCAGAAAGCTGGTTGAGGTCTCGGACGATGGCAGCGGGATTGCCGGGGATGACCTCCCGCTCGCCGCGTCGCGGCATGCAACATCCAAGCTGTCCAGCGCCGAAGAACTCCATCACATAACCACCCTGGGCTTTCGCGGGGAGGCCTTGGCGTCCATCGCGTCCGTCTCGCGTCTGACCCTCACGACGAAGGCCGCCTCGTCCCCGCAAGGCGCGCGGCTGCGGGTCGAGGGCGGGCGTGCCGCGGGCGTGGAGCCTGCAGGAGCGGCCGCGGGCACCGTCGTGCGCGTGCAGGATCTCTTCTACAATGTGCCGGCGCGGCTCAAGTTCCTGAAATCGGTGGTCACGGAGCGGCGCGCCATAGATGCCCTAATGACGCGCTACGCGCTGGCCTATCCCCGGGTACGGATGCGGCTCATTGAGGATGGCAGGACGGTGCTCCAGACATCGGGTGACGGCGATCGCCGAGCTATCTTGGCAGCATTGTACGGCTTCGAAATCGCCAAACAGGTGCTGGAGATTCGCGCTCAGGAATCGGGCCTCTCACTGGCAGGCTTTGTCAGCCCCACGTCGCTGACGCGCTCCAATCGCCGCGACATCACGGTCTTCGTCAATGGCCGCTGGGTGCAGGATACAGCACTCACGTCGGCCATCCTTCGCGCCTATCACACACTCTTGATGGTGGGGCGCTACCCTCTGGGCGCGCTGTTTCTGGAGGTGGAACCCGAGGAAGTGGACGTGAACGTTCATCCTGCCAAAGCTGAGGTGCGTTTCAGGAATCCGGATCGGGT
>DATIPW010000301.1:0-12879 GCA_035471605.1 Anaerolineales bacterium
AATGCAGCTTCCTTCTGTTCTCCGATGATGCCCCAAAGGTGGGCATTGCCGCTAGGATCAGCGCGCTGGACGTGGATGATAGCCACATCCGGAGTGAGCGCCGGCACTGCAATCAAGTCCTGGCCGCCGTACGGATCTTGAACGCGCCGGATCTGCGGGTTGGCCCTCTCGAGGTCAGTGGCGGCGGTCTGCTGCATGGGAAGGAAGGGCAGACCGGCGGCGCCCGCCTGAAGACGCGTGATCATGCCAAAGTGAGAGTATTCCTCCCATTCAATCCGGCCCGCTTCTATGGCACCGCGCATCAGTCGCAGCGACCCTACTCCGGGATTGCCCATGTAGGAGAATATCACTTTGCGCGCGCAGCCGGCCGCGATCATCTGATCATAGATCAGGTCAGGGGTGGCGCGCGCCAGTACCAGATCCCTTCGACCCTGGCGGATGATCTCGTGTCCGGCGGCGAAGGGAATGAGGTGAGTGAAGCCGGCAGCATACAGCAGGTCGCCGTCTCCAACCAGCGCGGCTACAGCCTGTTTCAAAGACATGAGCTTCGAACTCGTCAATTGTGCTCCTTGCGTCCCCGCCCCGACCGTCGCAGTCGGTGCAGTATTCCGAACCGGTCTGCCGGCCCCGGCGGCCCCCGTCGTCGGCGCAGGAAGATTCCTACAATGGCCGCCAGCAGTGCCCAGAACAGATAATCGAAATTCGCGGTGCCGGCGCTGTCCGAGGCCACGAACAGGATGAGGATGCCGGTCCCAATCAGGATACAGAAGGTACCAATTCGATGCAGAAATTCCTCAAGCATCTGATGCCTGTGCCAAAAAAGCCCCTTCCCCACCGGGGAAGGGGCAGGCCGATCTCCTATCGACGGCGAGCCGTCCTACCCGCCGCCTTTTTTGAGGCGGATCTGGCGGGCCGCTGTTGGATGCTGGGCTGGCGCCTCTTGGGCGCCTTGCGATCCGATTTCCGTGCCGGTGCGGGCTTGACGAGTGTGCGGATTTGCTCATGCATATAGAGCTGTACATAGTAGAGCCCACCACCGTTCTTCCCGCTTGCGCCCGAGCCCTTCCACCCCCCAAATGGCTGGAATCCGGGCCACGCGCCCGTCGTGGCCCCCTGGGGACGATTCGCATATGTGACGCCCGCTTCAATGTTTTCAAAGAACCACTCGGTCTCCTGCGCGGAACCATAGAAGCCGGCCGTCAGGCCATAGTTCACGCCGTTGGCGATCTCCATCGCCTGATTGAGGTCCCTTACGCGTCCGATGGTCGTGATCGGAAGGAACATCTCGTACTGCCAGAGCCGATGCTCATACGGCAGACCACTCACAAACGTGGGCTCGCAATAGTACCCCTTGTCATAGAGGCCGCCCGTCTTGACATGCCCTCCGGTCAAGAACTGGCCGCCGGCCTGATGAATCTCCTCGGTAAAGTTCTTAAAATCATTGTAGGAGTCCTGATTGATAACCGGACCAAGGTAGGTGGAACGTTCCGTGGGGTCCCCAATCACAAGCTTCTCGGTCGCTTCCTTGAGCCTGCCCATCAATTCCTCGTACACCGGCTCCTCCACCAGCACCCGCGAGGCTGCCGAGCATTTCTGACCTTGCAGGCCAAACGCGGAGCGCACGATGCCGGTGGCGGCATCGCCCAAATTGGCGTTTCTTGAGACGATGGCCGGATTCTTGCCGCCCAACTCAAGGACAACGGGTCGGACGTAGTTGCGTTGGGCGAAGCTGCGGAACAGCCGCATGCCCACATCGAACGAGCCGGTGAACGTGGCTCCGTCAATCTCCGCGCTGTCCACGAGCGCCTGGCCAAGGCTCGAGCCTGGTCCCGTCACAAAATTCACGACGCCGGGGGGAAACCCGGCATCACGCAGGCATTCCGCGTAAAGACGCACGATCCAGGCTGTGTCAGTAGCCGGCTTTATGATCACTGTATTCCCGGAAACCAACGCCGCGCCTGTCGGACCTCCTGTCAGCGCAAACGGGAAATTGAACGGGCTGACAATCAGCCAAACTCCATAGGGCCTAAGCACGGACGTGTTGGTGGCGTTGTAACCGACCAAGGGATCCTTGCCCATGCTCTTAATGAAGCCCTTGTTCTGCTCCATCATTAGTGCTGAATAGGACATCAGGTCGGCCGTTTCCTGGACATCGCCAAGGGATTCCATGCGGTTCTTACCCACTTCGAGGGCCATCGCCGCCCCGAGGTCAAAGATCCTTTGCTCTATGAGGGCAGCCGCTTTTCGTACCAGGCGCACTCGCTCCTGCCACGGGGTGCGGGACCATGCCGGAAAGGCCCTGCGTGCCGCCGCAACGGCCTGTTGCGCATGCGCAGCAGTCCCTTTCTGCATGCGCGCCAGGACCCAATCTGTGTTGACGGGCGAACGATCCTCCAGCTTGTCGTCCGCAAATACATCCCTGCCATCAATGATCATCCCATACTCGCTGCCCAGTCCTTGCTTGAGCCGAAGCACGGCCGCGTCAAAGCCCTTGTGCAGTTCCTCGGGCGGATTGAACATTGTTGCATAGGTGAGTTTGAACGACATGGAACCTCCTGGAGCTCAGTGTTGGGTCGGCTGCCAACTCGACAGACTTCCGCAAACGTGCGGTTCTTGACAGAAAACCCTAGATAGCCCAGTATAGCGGAGGATTTCACAATCGTCAAAGTAGGGTGTCGTGAGTCCTGACGATGATACTCACGAGATCAGTAAGAACTGGAGCCGTGCGAACGTCAATCTGTAGGTTCAGCCATGTGCAAATTCCGAAATCTGCTCCCCGCTGCGTTGACGGCCGCAGTTCTGCTGGTGGCCGCGTGCCGCGCCGAGTCGCCGACCGCCACAATGGCCGTCGCCTCGCTCGTGCCGGCAGCTGTCACGGGAACACAGGAGCCTGCTGTGGCCCCGAGTTTGACGCCGCCGGCACCCCTGCCCGCTACTCCTACTTCCCCGGTCGCTGCTGCCACCTCGCGCGGCCCGGACTTGCAGGCGACAGATCCTGACGGGGTGCGGCTGGATTCGGGCAGCTTGCAGCTGGTTGAGTTCTTTCGCTTCACCTGAGGTACGTGCCGTTCGATGGCGCCCATGGTTCATGGGCTCGAGGCTCGGTACGCAGGTCGCATCGCCTTCTCCTATCTGGATGCGGACGATGCCCGGACAAGGGAATTCCAGCGGGCTTTGGGCTTTCGCTATCAGCCCGAGTTCTACCTGCTCGACGGGCAGGGAACCCTCCTGCGCAAGTGGGTGGGCTTTGTGTCGGAAGACCAATTCGAAGCCGAATTTGCCCTTCACTTGCCCTAGCCACGGGGCGCCTTCGGCTTGCGGTCAGGGATCGCCCGCAGCGGCCCAACTCCCAGGCTCACGTCGAGCTACCCTCGCGACTTGACACACTCCGTCTCTCCCTTGATAATCCCGGTCTGGGTCCGCGTCGCGCCTCAGGCGAGGGACTAATCCGTAGGACGATGGAGGCGGATTGAATGGTTCGGTATGATGGTGAGGACAAGTGCCCACAATTGCCGTCATGACGGACTTCGGCATCAAAGACGGCAATGTGGGGGTAATGAAGGGCGTAGTCTGGGGCATTTGTCCTGATGCACGAATTGCAGATATCAGCCACATGATCGCGCCTCAGAACATCCGCGAGGCCGGGCTCGTCCTGGCCCGCTCGGCGCCCTACTTTCCGTCCGGGACTATACACCTGGTGGTTGTGGACCCGGGGGTTGGCACGCTCCGCCGACCGTTGGCCGCTCGCATTGACTCCTCGTTCTTTGTCGGCCCTGACAACGGCGTGATCAGTCTGTGGCTGGAGATGGCGTTGTCCCAGGGCGCGACCGCTGAGTTCGTTTGGCTGGATCGAGACCAATACTGGCGCCGTGAAGTGAGTCATGTTTTCCACGGCCGTGACATCTTCGCGCCGGTCGCGGCACACCTTGCGTCTGGTGTACCACTCCAAATGCTTGGAACTCCAATTGAGGATCCAGTGGTCCTGCAACTTCCCAAGCCCCAACGCCGTGACCAATGGCTGGAAGGCGAGGTAATCCACATAGATCATTTTGGCAACATAGCATCCAACATCTTGTTTGCCGACCTTGGGGATGCCCGCGAGCACATGGATCTTATAGAGGTCCAGCTTGGGGCGATGCACATTGTCGGGCTCGTTAGAACCTTTGGGGAGCGTCCCGCCGGTGAGACCATTGCACTTGTCGGCAGCACCGGAAACGTGATTGTGTCGATCGTCAACGGAAACGCGGCAGCCAACTTGGGCGTGCGGGTCGGCGATCCATTCAGCGTCCTGCTGCCCGGGCGCGCCCCGATCTCTGACAATCAGGGGACGGCATGAACCAGGCCTTGCCCCTCGCGGTTGATGAACTGACCTTCCGCTACCGTGATAGAGCATCTCCGGCCATCCGGAACTTGACCTTCGAGGCCTATCCAGGCGAGATCCTGCTCATCGCCGGCGCCAGCGGCTGTGGCAAAACTACGCTAATTCGCGCGATCAACGGCCTCGTCCCCCGATCCTACAAGGGTGAGCTATCTGGCCGCGTACAGGTCTTTGGGGAGGACACTGGGAGCTGGCGGCTTTCAGCGATTTCGCAGCGGGTCGGGACAGTCCTGCAGGATCCGGAGCGACAGATCTTGGGCACCAAAGTCGTGGGCGAGGTGGCGTTCGGCCTCGAGAATCTGGGACTTGATCGCGCCGAAATCAGGGCTCGAGTCGATGAAGCCTTGGCCTTGCTTCGCATATCGCAGCTTCGCGATCGGGATACGTTCAGTCTCTCCGGGGGTGAGAAGCAGAAGGTCGCGCTTGCAGGCGTACTTGCAATGCGGCCCAGCATCCTGCTTCTGGATGAGCCGCTGGCCAGCCTGGATCCGGCCAGCGCGCAGGACTCTCTGGATATGGTGCGCAGGCTTGCTGATGAGGGGATGACAGTTCTCTTGGTGGAGCACCGCGTGGAAGACGTTCTGCGAATTCGGCCAGACCGCGTCATGTTTATGAATGACGGGCAGATCCGCTATTTGGGCCCCGTGGAGGGCATATCGGCAGCCGTCAACTATCATGAGGTCAAACTTCCAGCCAAAGATATCGTGGCGCGTGCCCGGAAAGAAGCTCGACCTCGGCATTTGCAGTTCCTGCCCGGCGCTTCCAGCTCCTCGCAAGCGGGCGACGCGCTGGTCCAGTTCCAAGGTGTCTCCTTTGGCTACGAAACTGAAGGCGACGTACTGCGTGACATCAATCTCGAGATCCGTCGGGGAGACGTCATCGCTGTGCTGGGTGCAAACGGTGCTGGCAAGACGACGATGGTAAAGCATGCCATCGGCCTCCTGAAACCCCGGACGGGTCGAGTGTTGGTGGAGGGACGGGATACCCGGGAGGCCAGTGTGGCACAGATCGCGGCAACACTGGGATACGTCTTCCAGAGCCCGAGTCATATGCTATTTGCACCCAGCGTCCGGGAGGAGTTGGAGTTTGGCCCGACCAATCTGAAGCACGCCAAGCCGCAAATCGAGAAGGAGGTGAAAGAGGCACTGGAAATTGTCAATCTGGCTGACAAAGAGAACGATCCGCCGCTGGCCTTATCTTTTGGCCAGCAGAAGCGCGTTAGCATCGCCGCGATCCTGGCCATGCGATCGCGGATCCTGGTTATGGATGAACCGACCGCCGGGCAGGATTATCAAAACTACATGAATTTCATGGATTCAATCCTGCAGATGCCCGGCTTCAGTGCCGTGATGTTCATCACTCACGAGGTTGACCTGGCGGTGATCTACGCCAACCGTGTGCTGTTGATGGGCGGCGGTCGGCTGATTGCTGACGGCCGGCCCGAGGTGGTGCTGCGCGACTTCGAGCAATTGCAGGCCTGTCGCCTGGTCCCGTCGTCCCTGCTGGCCCTGAACGTGGAGCGTCTTCCACAGACTGGGGCCTTCATGCGGGCAGAGGCGCTGGCGCACCTATGAATCGCAAAAATGAGGAGAGTTGAAGATGGGTAACCGGTTTGCCAACGTTCTAATCGCTCTTGCCGTAATCCTGGTGATCTTTGCGGTGATCATGTTCGCGTTTGGCACGCAGACGCTTGGACCGTTCAACTTCTCGGTGGATCAGGCGACGCTCGTTCTGCGCTTTGCCTTTGTTATCCTTGGCTTGCTGATCGCCTTTGCCGTCTACCTCGCCACGCGTGACAACAATGCTTGGGAAGTGGGGACACGGCAAGTGGTTTGGATGGCCATCGGCGCAGCCCTGTACGCCGTCTTCTCGTGGCTATTCAACGGCACGGTCTTTGTCGTGCCATCGCTCAGCCAGGTTTCCCTGCGCCCGGCCATTGCCATCCCGATGTTCTTTGGGTATGCATTTGGGCCCGTGGTGGGGTTCTTCACGGGCGCAGTGGGCAACATGTTTGGCGACGCTCTGACGGGTTTCGGCCTTTCGCCCCAATGGAGCATCGGAAACGGCCTGGTTGGCTTTGTGGCGGGAATGGCGATGCTGTTCAAAGACCGCAAGAAGAGCCTTGACACGGTCCTATGGATCGGCGGGGTTCTTGCGGTCCTGGCGGTGGCGCTCTTCCTCGTAAACAGCAATCAGCCCAACATGCTGTTCTTTGACCCGGCGAACAACATCTTCGGCGACGCCACGATCTCGGGCTTCGCGGGCGCAGCCATTTTGGTGGGGTTTGCATTGGTGCTGATCGTGCGCTTTGCCTTTGGATCAAATATCGACGTGGCGGCGGCCGTCACCTGGGGCATGCTCGGGAACATCCTGGGAATCTTGTTTGCCGCCCTGTCGGACATCTGGATCAATGGGTTCAGCCCGGCGGCGGCGATCGTCGGCGAGTTCCTGCCGGCCGCGGGTCCCAATCTGATCTTCGCGGCCATTTTGGTTCCCCTGCTGGTGGCGGCCTACGCTGCCGTCCAACGGCAATCGGGACGCTAGTAGAAGTGGTACCTGGCAGCCCGTCTCCCGGCGGGCTGCCAGGCACCTCGCGTACTCGTGCTTGTAGCCTGGCGATATCGAAAGCGCTCTCACTCCCTGATCCAGGGCTTTGATGGCCGCGCCTGGATTCTGTTCTATCTGTGTTTTCTCTTTTCAACGCTGGCCTTCTGGGATATTCGCTTCCTGCTATTCTTTTTCGTGATTTCGCTGGTGGTCCTGCTGACTTCCGGAGTTCGCTGGCATGAGATCCGCCGAGCGTTCATCTTCATCATTGGCTTTGTCTTCTTCTTCTCCATTTTGACTTTCCTCACCGGCCGCGGCGGCACAGAGGTCTATCAGCAGGAGCATTTGATCCGCGAACTAAGAGCAGGGTTTTCGATTTTTGGCTGGACACCGGTATTGCGGATCACCGTCGAACGGGCATTTTTTGGCTTGAGCCAGTTTGTCAGGGTATTCAGCATCGCTATCATGACCATTCTGATTCCCTACTCGCTAAATCCTGCGCTCTATGGAATCACCTTCCGGGGTCTGGGACTCCCGGACAAGCTCGCGTACGCCATGGATCTGACGATGCGATTCATACCGACCTTCGGCCGCGACTTCCAGCTCACGATGGACGCTCAGAGAGCGAGGGGCTACGAGCTGGAGAAGATCAAGGGCGGGCTAGTCCAGCAGGTTCGCAAGCTCGGACCGCTGATGGTTCCAGTAACCATCCACGCCATCATCGGCAGCGAGGACATCATTGACGCCATGGATTTGCGGGCCTTTGGGGTTGGTCCGCGCACTTGGCTGCAGCAGTTGCACTACAGACTCGGCGATCGCCTGCTCATCGGCCTTGGTGTAGCCATCTTGTTGGCTTCTCTGACTATCGGGTTTCTTGGCTTGGGGGCATTCTGGGTGCCTGAGGCGCTGTTGCGGCTTGGCGGCGGCTAGATCGCATTCGAACCGGCTCGGGTCTTAGGGTCGGGCAGGCGGCACCAAAGATCATCCGAATACAGGATTCTGGTACCTGCTTCTATCCGCGGCGACATGCGCCGAAATGGAATTGGGTCCGAGAGCCATGGCAATGGCTTCCCGTTCGGCGAGCAGGGCTACCAGCATGCTCCGGCGATTTCTTATTCCTCCAGGGTGCTGATATCACCCTCTGGAAGGCCCTGCGCTCGCGCTTTCAGGACGCGACGCATGATCTTCCCCGAGCGCGTCTTGGGGAGTTGTTCCAGGAACTTGACGTCCTCGGGTCTGGCAATCGGTCCCATGTGCGTCGCCACATGCTGACGCAGCTGCTCGGCGAGTTCGGGGGAGGCGGCGAACCCGGCGCGCAGCAGGACGAACGTGTGGATGGCCTGACCTTTTAGCTCGTGCGGCAAGCCAATGGCCGCCGCTTCTGCTACGGCTGGGTGGCTCACAAGCGCCGACTCGATCTCGGCTGTGCCCAGCCGATGGCCCGAGACTTTGATGACGTCGTCGACCCGGCCGATGATCCAGTAGTAGCCGTCCTTGTCACGCTTCGCTGAATCACCCGTCGTATAGACGCCGGGATACTTTGACCAGTATTGGCTCACGTACCGATCCGGATCCTTGTGCACGGTGCGAAGCATGGCGGGCCATGGGTGCTTGAGCACGAGGTATCCTTCGGTGTCATCCGGAACCGGGCTTCCCTGTTCGTCCAGAATCTCCGCCTCCTGCCCGAAGAATGGTCGTGTCGCAGATCCCGGCTTCAGCGGAACCGTGGGCGTCGGGGTGATCATAAACATGCCGGTCTCCGTCTGCCACCACGTGTCCATGATTGGGCAGCGCTCCCTGCCGATCACGCGGTGATACCATTTCCAGGCTTCGGGATTGATCGGTTCCCCGACGCTCCCCAATAGCCGGAGCGAGGATAGATCATGCTTGTTGGGCCAGGCTTCCCCAAAACGCATGAGACCCCGAATGGCTGTGGGGGCGGTGTAAAGGATCGTGATGCCATGGCGCTCCACGCACTGCCACCAGCGATTGGGATAGGGGTAGGCTGGCCCGCCTTCGAACATGAACGACGTAGCGCCGTTCAGCAGCGGACCATACACGATATAGGAATGTCCGGTAACCCAACCTGGATCCGCGGCACACCACCATCGATCTTCATCAGTAATATCGAAGACGTACTTAAGGGTGCTGTAGGTGCCCACCATGTATCCGCCATGAGTATGCAGAATGGCCTTGGGTTTGCCCGTGGATCCGGATGTGTACAGGATGTACAGCGGATCCTCAGCGTCCATGATCTCTGTGGGGCAATTTGCCGTGGCGATCGGAAGCGCCAACAATTCGTGGTACCAGTGATCCCGGCTGGCCTGCATGGGCACGTCCTGCGCCGTCCGCTTGATCACTATGACGTTCTCCACGGAGGGGCAGCGCCGCAAAGCCTCATCCACAGTGCGCTTGAGCTCGACCACCTTTCCGTTGTTGTAGCTGCCGTCTGCGGTGATCACCAGCTTGCTTTCGCTATCCTCGATCCGACCTTGGAGCGAATCGACCGAGAAGCCTCCAAAAACGACCGAGTGCACGGCGCCGATTTTGGCGCAGGCCAGCATGGCAAAGACGATCTCCGGAATGCGGCCCAAATAGATGGTCACGCGATCGCCCTTGCGGATCCCCATGGCCTTGACGATACTGGCCATGCGGCTGACCTCGCGGTTCAGGGAGAAGTATGAGAATGTCTGCTGCTGCTTGCCGTCTTCCGATTCCCAGATGAGCGCCAGCTTGTTCTTTCGATAGGTATGCAAGTGCCGATCGATCGCGTTATGCACGATGTTGACCTGCGCCCCCACGAACCACTTGAAGAACGGCCGGCCAGAATCGTCCAAGACCCGGTCCCACTTCTTGAACCACTCAAGCTCATTGGCCTCGCCCTCCCAGAAGCCCAGCGGATCTGCGAGGCTTGTGGCAGCCAAGGCATCCCAATCCTGGAGCCGGGCCGCCCGTACGGCCTCGGCCGAGGGATGGAAAACGTCGCCAGCCAACGGTGTTTTCTTGCTTTTGCTGGACATGCGGGCATCTCTCCTGTGCTGAGGTAGATAGGCCTGCAATTCTAATCATCAAAATCCGATTTTGCCATCACATACCCGACGATAATCGCATCTTTCCCCGATCTGAATCTGACGGCGGTTCGGCATGCGGCTTTCCGGTGACGAAGCATGGATCGCCTCGCAAGTCGCCGCGCCGGCACACGCGTCCACGTGACCGCCCGCTCTCTCAACAATTACCACATTGAAACGGAATTGACCCCGCGGCGCCGAGGGCGCTTGGTGGCACCTGGGTAAGAACTACGCTTCTGAGAATGATTTGCCCCGCGCCAGCTCGCGGATCTCATCGCGAAGCGGCGCGGGCAAGGACGGCATCATCCGCCGAAAAACAATTGCCGCAGGCTGGTCACCCGGCGCGGCCAGCATTTGACGCACCAGAAAGGTGGTTTCCGTCGGTGACGCATCAAACAGGGCGTTGAACAGCTCTTCCACGTCCAGCTGCATCTCGGCCGGGGCCGACCGAATCACCGGTTCAAGCGTCTCCACCAACGATGGGAAGTAGCCCACTGCAGGATCTTTGGTTGCGGCGATACCAGCCCGGAGCGCGGCAGGCCACAGCCTTGCCCGCTCTGGACGGGCCCATTCGTTGATCAGTCGGAGAAAGATGTCTGGTGCATTCTTGCGCATCCTGCGCAGGCTCGTCTCCAACAAGTCAGCGCGAAGTTCAGGCTCACGTATCGTGCCAATCCAAGCTGTGAGACGGGCAATGACCGGGGCTTCCTGAGGCGGGATCTGGCCAAGCAGGTACGCGGCCAGCAGCCTGGTTTCGCGCCACGCCTCATCCCAAAGCCGGTCGGCAAGCGCCAGCGTGGCCGGCGCGTTTTCCGAAGCGGACGCCAAAGCCGCCAGCGTCTGCTCTATCTGCCGAAGGACAACTGGGGGCGTGCGATGCGCCGGAAGCCTTCCCCCCGGTCGTGCGGGCCGCCGGGTGCGAACCGTGTAGTTCACGTAGGAGTCCAGCGTCGTGTGGAAATTGCGCACGAATTCGTCGGGAGCAAAAAAGAAGTCCGCCAACCGGAGAGTCTGCTTTCTAAGACGCGCGAGGTCGATCGATGTCATGCGGTATCGGGAGGCGGCTCGGAGCCGGCGGTGAAGAACCGCGCACCACGTCTAGTACGCGCGGGCAAAGTACACTTTCTTCTCGGCACGCTCTCCGCAGACTATGCAATTCCCTGCATCCCCAGGGGGCTCGAGAGGGATATTGCGCGTTGTCGCTTTTGTCTCATCCTGCACTTTGGATTCGCATTCGGCGCGTCCACACCACCAGGAGAATGCCCAACCATCCTGTACGATCTCGGCCAGTTCGGCCAGATCTCTTGGCGCGTGGATATTCGCGTCGCGGTGGGCGCTGGCCCGGGCCAGCATCGAATCTTGCACCTGCACAAGCAGATCCGCCACTGCAGCGGCAAGCCCCGATTGTGGCACGAAGGACCGGCTGCTCTTTCCGGCCATGTCACGCCGCGCCAAGGCCACCGTGCCTCTTTCCAAATCCTTCGGCCCCACTTCGACCCGCAGGGGAACGCCGCGCATCTCCCAGTCGTTGAACTTGAAGCCCGGAGTAACCTCCTCACGATCGTCCAGCTTCGCACGTATACCGGCGGTTCTGAATTCGGCCATGATCCGCTTGGATGCATCGATCACGGGCCCCTTTTCTGCGTCATTCCTGTAGATGGGCACGAGCACCACCTGCGTGGGCGCAATCCGCGGTGGAAGCACGAGCCCCTGATCATCCCCGTGCACCATGATTATTGCGCCGATCATGCGCGTGGACAGGCCCCAAGAGGTGGTCTCGCAGAACTGCAGCGTGTTGTCGGGATCGAGATACTTGATCTCGAACGCACGCGCAAAGTTCTGGCCAAAATAGTGTGAGGTGGCACACTGCAGGGCTCTCTTGTCCTGCATCATGCCCTCAATTGAAGTCGACATGACGGCGCCGGCAAACTTCTCGCTCTCACTCTTGAAGCCCTTGATTACCGGTATGGCTGCCTCGTTGATGGCGAAATCGGCGTAGACGTCGAGGATGCGGTACATTTCCTCCAGTGCCTCCTCGCTGGAGGCATGCGCCGTATGCCCCTCCTGCCAGTAGAACTCGGCCGTTCGCAGGAAGAGCTTCGTTCTCAGTTCCCAGCGCAACACGCTGCCCCATTGGTTGATCAGCACAGGCAAATCGCGCCAGGACTTGATCCATTTGGAGTACATGTGGCCGATGATGGTCTCTGAAGTCGGGCGCACGACGAGCGGTTCTTCCAGCTTGTCGCCGCCGCCGTGTGTTACCACCGCCAATTGCGGAGAGAACCCTTCCACGTGGTCCTTCTCTTTCTCAAAGAAGGACATCGGAATGAGCATGGGAAACGCGGCGTTGACGTGTCCCGTGTCCTTGAATCGTCGATCCAGGGCGCTGCTCATGTTCTCCCAGAGTGTCCATCCGTAGGGTCGGACGACCATGCATCCGCGCACGGGGGCATAGTCTGCAAGCTCGGCCCTAAGCACCAACTGGTTGTACCACTCGGAGAAGTTGCCGTCACGCGAGGGAAGCTTTTCATCAGCCATATTTCACCTTCTGCATACTAGGATTCGGGCACGTACCGCGTCGGCCCTGCCAAGCCCACGCTTTCCAGGCTTTCCGGACAGGTGCTCGGCCTATGCTCCTCTGACACCTCGAGTTTGGCCAACCCGCCGGCCAGTGGCCGCCATCGCTGCTCCCTGGGACACGGCTTCCACGGTGCCCAAACATCCGATTCAAGGGGGCACCTTGTCGGCCTGGCGGGTGAGCATTTCTCCAAGTGCCTGCGCGTGGATGGAGGCCGCTATTGCATCGCGAGCTTGAGAGGGTCCGACCAAGGCTAGCTTCAACAGAACCTCACGCGGCCTACTTGTTGCAAAGAAAAAGCGGCTCGC
>DATIPW010000302.1:0-3459 GCA_035471605.1 Anaerolineales bacterium
CAGCACCTACGTGGCGGACACACCGGGCTGGAAGTCGCTGGCGCTCTGGGATACGCAGCCAGAGGAACTGGACGCGTATTTCCCGGAGATCCGGCCTCTCGTGGGCCAGTGCCGCTTCAGCGATTGCAGCCATGTCGAGGAGCCGGGCTGCGCCGTGCGGGCCGCGGTGGAAGCAGGCCGCCTGTCCGCCGCGCGCTACGATTCCTATGTCCGCCTGCGCGCAGGCATGGCCTGATCCCCGGCCGTCCCCGCCGAGGTCCTCGGCGGGAAGACTTGAAAGGTGCTATTGGTGACGCAGAATCCCCTGGCGCTGGATGACAACTGGAACCTGGTTGGGCACGAATGGGCGGTGCACATGCTGCGTCAGCACATTGTGCGTGACACCGCGCGCCACGCGTACCTGTTTGCCGGGCCGCGGGGTGTGGGGCGGCGCACTTTGGCCCAGCGGTTTGCGCAGGCGCTCAACTGCACGAATCCCGCCGGGCCGGCACTGCCCTGCCGCAATTGCGACGATTGCAGGCGCATCGAGGACTGGAAACATCCTGACCTCAGCCTCGTCGAGGCGCAGGTCGAGGGCGGAATCCTGAAGGTGGAGCAAGTTCGCGAGCTGAGGCGCCGGGTGATCCTCAAGCCATTTCAGGCCCAGTATCGCGTGGCCCTGTTCCTGCGCTTTCAGGAGGCCCACGATTCTGCGGCGAACGCCTTGCTGAAAACGCTGGAGGAGGCGCCGCAACACGCGATCCTGATCCTGACGGCTGAGAGCCCCGAGGGCCTGCTGCCGACGATTGTCTCGCGCTGCGAGTTGCTCCGGCTGCATCCTCCGCCGGTGCCGGAGGTTCAGCGGCTACTGGAACAGCGCGGTGCTGAACCGGCGCAGGCGCGCCTGCTGGCGCACATCAGCGGTGCATGCCCCGGCAGCGCGCTGCGCTTGCTGGCTGACACAAGCGCGCTGGCGTACCGGGAAGAGAAGCTCAACGATCTGTTGAAGTTGGTGGCGGCGAACCGGGCGCAGAAGTTCGCGTACGCGGAAAGGCTGGGTCGCGACAAAGTCGGCATGCGAAGCGTCCTCATGCTGTGGCTTTCTTTCTGGCGCGACGTGCTGTGGCGGGCGGCCGGCGCGCAGACACCCATCTCCAACGTTGACCGCCAAGCCGAGATTGACGCGCTGGCCGGGCGGCTGAGCCTGCCCCGTGCCCGGCGCCTGGTCGCGGATCTGGATCAAGCCCTGCGAGGGTTGGAATCCAACGTCAACCCCCGACTGCTGGCGGAGGTCATATTGCTGGATTGGCCCGGCTGAAGGACACTGGCTGCCCTGCGCCGCTGGGGCGCGGGCTGCCACAGGGAGATGACACATGTGCAGGAGCATCAAGCTGCTGCGGAGCCGAGAGGTGAGCGTGACGGATCAGGAGATCGTTGAAGCGGCCCTGCAGTACGTCCGCAAAGTGAGCGGCTATCGACGGCCTTCGCGCGCGAACCAACCCGCGTTCGAGGCCGCTGTGCAGGAAGTCGCCGCGGCCACGCGCAAGATGCTCAATGGCTTGGCTGCAGGTGGCCAGGCGCCCCCGCCAGGCGACTGAGGCCGCCCTGTGGCTCGGCCCCCGCCGCCACCTGCTGGCTCGCGTGCTACTCGAGCGCCTGTCTGAGCCTGCGCGCCCGCCTACCGAAGCTCGCGGTGAAGCGCATATCCTCGGTTCGTGGGCGCGGCAGATCTACTCGCAGGTCGAGCTTCACGGTACCAGGTCGTCGCGTCAGCACCAGCACACGGTCGGCCAGGAACAGTGACTCAGTGATCGAATGGGTCACCATGACAACCGTCTTCTTGCGCTTCTGCCAGATGCGCGACAATTCGACGCCCATGCGCTCACGCGTCAGCGCGTCCAGAGAGCCAAACGGTTCATCCAGGAGCAGCAGATCGGGGTCGTGTGCCAGCGCCCGTGCAATGGCAACACGCTGGGCCATGCCCCCCGAGAGATCCCGCGGCAGCGACTGTTCAAAGCCCTGCAGGCCCACCAGGTCGATCATGGCCTGCGCCCGTTTCCTGGCTTCGGTGGGCGCCCAGCCCCCCAGTTCCAGCGGCAGCGTAATGTTGGCCATGACCGTCCGCCAGGGCATCAGATTGGACTGCTGAAAGACCATTCCGATGCGCGGCGCGCGGCTCCTGGCGAAGTCCACCCGTCCCTGGGTTGGCGGCAGCAGGCCCGCAAGCGTCCTGAGCAGCGTGGTCTTGCCTGATCCGGACGCGCCCAGCACGCAAACAAACTCCCGCGGGCAAACCTCGAAGCTGACGTGTTCCAGCGCGCGCAGGCCGCCGTTGGCGTCAGGAAATACAACGCCAAGTTGATGCACCTTTAAGACAGCCGGAACTCCAGGCATAGGGATCAGTCTATGAATGCATTGGTGAAGGCGCGGCTCAGGTCCAGCGGAGCCTTGAGCAGGCCCATTTGCAGCAGCGTGGACTGCATGTTCTCCCAGGCTTGTGGATCCGTGCGCCCGGGCACCTGGGTCCTCCAGAGCTCAATGCTGCGCAACAGCACCTGCATCTGTGTCGTCCGGTCCGCTTCCGCAAGTTCCCCCACGTACTTCAGGCTGATGTCGTAGGCCGCCTCCGGACTGGCAATTGTGTCTGCCAGGCCCCTCAGAAAGGCCCGAATCAGACTGCGCACAAGCTCCGGATTCTGATCCAGAGTGGTCTCGTTGGTGATGATCCCATTGGATGCCAAGTCGACGTAGTCAGCCACCCGGATCTCGTTCAGCTCAAAGCCTTCGGCGTTCAATTGGACGGGCTCGTTGGCCACGTAGATCGAGACCGCGTCAGCCCGGTCCGCAGCCAGGGCCGCCACCTGGTTGAATCCGATGGAGTCGAGCGTCACATCCTTCTCACTCAGCCCTGCAGAGAACAACAGCGCGTCCAGCCCGATATAGTTGGCCCCGAAGAGCCCGGGCAAGCCGATCTTCTTGCCTTTGAGATCGGCGGGCACGCGGATGCCTTCCTGGACTTTGGAAGCCACTCCCACGGGATATTTCTGGTACCAGGCGCAAACATAGACTACCGGCAAGCCCTGGGCGCGAGCCAGCAGCACCTGCTCGCCGGAAACCACCGCAAAGGAGAGTTTGTTGGCCCCTACCAGCGAGACCGCTTCGGTTTCAAACGAGTAGTCGAACTCCACCTCGAGTCCCGCCTCGGCGAAGTATTTCTTCTCGGTTGCCACGTACAACGGCGCAAACTGGATGTTGGGAACGTATCCGAGTGGCAGGCGTACGCGGGTCAGACTGTCAGAAGCCTGCGGCGCGGCGGCCGTCGTGCACGCCGTCAGACCAAGCGCAAGACTCACGAGAATGGGCAAAGATCTACGAAGCATTCCTCAACCTGCCGGCCTATGCCTTGCGCCAATCCTGCCACCCCAGGGTCTTGCTCTCCAGCCAGGCAACCACGCCGTAGAGTACGAGTGCCATTGCAAT
>DATIPW010000303.1:0-1912 GCA_035471605.1 Anaerolineales bacterium
GATGCGCTGCAGGACTATGCACAGAGCTACGCGCGCCGCCGCGCCACCGCCGACGATTTCTTCGCGGTGCTTCGACGGCACACCAGCCGGGACCTCTCTGACATCATGGGCAACTATCTGCAAGGACAGTACTGAACCTCCCGACGGAGCCGCAAGTCGAGCCCAGGAAACAGCCGGCCCATGAACAAGCTCAGGCCCAACCAGCGTGTCATCATCCTCTGGGCGACCGCGGCGGTGCTCCTGGCTGGCTGCGGCACACCTGCTCCCGCGACCGTGTCCCCGACCGGGACCATCGTCTCTTTGACGTTCGACGACGGCGATGCCGACAACCTCGACTCGGCCGCCATGCTCAGCCAGCACAACCTACGCGCTACGTGGTACGTCCCCAGTGGGTTGGCGGGAAAACCTGGCTACCTGACCTGGGAACAGCTGCGCGCCATGCATGCCGCCGGCCACGAGATCGGCGGCCACAGCCTGGATCACCTCAGGTTGGATGGACTGCCGCAGGAGGCGCTGCGGCGGCAGATTTGCCAGGATCGGGATGTTCTGCGGCAGCAGGGCTTGGAACCTGTTTCATTTGCCTATCCTTTCGGGGGATATGACGATGCGGCAAAGCAGATGGTGCGGGAGTGCGGCTACAGCAACGCGCGCTCCATTGGCGCGGGCCCCGATTCCGTGCCTCCCCGGGATGCCTTTGCGCTGCGCGCCTATCCCTATATCGTCAGCGACACCTCCTTCAGCAAGCTGCGACGCTACGTCACAGGCACTGTCAAGGAGGGCGGGGGCTGGCTCATCTTGATCTTCCACCATGTGTGCGATGACTGCGACTACTTCGCCGTTCGTCCCGAGGTGCTGCAGCGCTTCATCCCGTGGCTGGCCGAACAGCAGGCACAGGGCCTCCTCCAGGTACGGACAGTGGGCGATGTCGTGCAGGGGGGCAGCCCCTAGCGTGCAACGACCTCGTGTTCACATGAACGTGGCCGCGACCGCGGACGGTAAGATCGACACCTTCCTGCGGCGCGGCGCATTGATCTCATCGCCTCGCGACCGCGAGCGGGTGGATCGCCTGCGCGCGGACTGCGATGCGGTCATGGTTGGAAGCCGGACGCTCCACGATGAAGACCCCAAGCTGACGGTGCGGTCTGACGCGCTGCGCGCCGAGCGCAGGGCACGCGGACTGCCGGACAATCCTGCCAAGATCGCCGTTGCCGCGCGGCTTGCCCTCCAGCCGGAGTGCCAATTTCTCACAGCCGGGCCGGCGCGCGTCCTGCTATTCACCACGCCGCGCACGCCTGCGCCCGAGATTGCCCGCCTGCGCAGCTCGGGGATCCAAGTGTTTGTTCAGGATGCCGAACGCGTGGATTTGAGGCAGGTACTCTCCAGGCTCAAACAGGAGGGTTTCCAACGTCTGATGGTGGAGGGAGGCGCAACCCTCAACTTTGAGATGCTGCGCCTTGGCTTGGTGGATGAGTTGACGATTTATGTTGCCCCGATCGTGTTCGGAGGGGAGAGCGCTCCCACACTCGCGGGGGGAGCTGGACTCTCAAACCAGTCTGCCGTTCCGTTGAAACTGCTCACAGCCGAGAAGTGGGTGGATGGGGGTGTGCTGCTGCACTACGGGGTGGGGTAGTCCAGATGGGACAAGCCAAACCCAAGACAGGCCGGCTGCTTCCAGTTGGCCGACGCCAAGGGCGAGGTGGCGCAATGCTCCTCTGCGGATGCCGCGAATCCCTGGGGTCGTGGCGAAGGGGGCATCGTTCCGCGCAGCCACGCGCCCCACGGATGGGGCGCAACCGATGCGGCCAGCATGTAACTAATCTGAGCGCTGTGCGTAGATAGGGATTGGAGGCTTAGAGAATGACAAGTAGAGAACGGATCCCCTGGTACTTGTGGCCGTTTGCCATGATCTGGA
>DATIPW010000304.1:0-10128 GCA_035471605.1 Anaerolineales bacterium
TGCCTGTGCCCGGCGATGATCATGTGCTCCGTACGCAGCACTTGCTCAATAAAGGGGTCGCCGACCTCGCTTCCGCGGTTGCGTGCGGTCCGGTCGGCTAGCGTATCCATCCAGTTTCTGGCAATGAATACTCGTGAATGGACATGCTTGAGCAGCGAGGTATATGTTCCTTCCGCAATCAGCACTTGAATCCCAGCCAGGTCGACAGTCTCCTGCCCGACCGTGTTGGCGTCATAGTCGATCAGCGGCTTTGTGATGGTATCGTGCCCGCGGATCGCCGACGCCAGGTTATTTTCCAAGACGTCGAGCCGCACCTCCACGTGCGGTCCCAACCAGTCCGGATTCCGTCGCCGTTCCTGATCGTTGGACTTGGGAGGCAGGACGAAGTAGTCATCCTGACCCAGCACCACAGATGTGATGCCGTGCTTTGCCAGCTCCTCTGAGATCGCCTGGCCGATTTCGGATTTACCGCTGCCAGATTCGCCTGCAACCGCCATGGCGTACCGGGTACTCGCGCCCTTGACCCTGTCCAAGATGTGTGCCACGATCTCGCCCGCGAGTCGGCGGTGCCATGCCTGCAGGACCAGAACGTCGCCTTTCATTGCGGATCCTCCAATCCAGCGGGAGGGCGTTTGGTGATCCCGCGGGTGATCGTCTGCATGGCGGTGCGCCTACCTTGCACCGGTTCTTGATCGCGTGCGGCCGCCGCGGTCGCGGTTCCGTGCCTGCGGCGCCGAAAGATGGCACCGGTCCCCGGAACGCTATGCCGCATGGGGAAGCTGGAGCCAGAGATACGTGTAGGGTTCCAGTGTCATTTCGGCGGCCAGTGATCGGGTGGTTTCTGTGAGCAGCTCTTTGCAGCGCTTTCGGTACGGGATCGGGATAGAAACGGATTGACTGCGGCTGTCGAGATTGCACAGGACGAGTACGGCCTGATCCGCCTGGCGACGCACGTAGGCCGCCGTCTTCGGGTTCCCGCTTTCCACAAAATCGATTTCGCTATTGCTGAATGCTGCCTGCCGCTTGCGAACGGCGATCATCCGCCGGGTGGCATGCAGCAGCGAATCGGGGTTGCCCATCTGGGCAGCCACGTTGAGGTTCTCAGGGCCCCGGTCCCCCTGAACCAGCTCTGTGAAAGGCAGGCCGCTGGTGAAGCCGGCATGGAGCGAGGAATCCCACTGCATGGGCGTGCGGACGCCGTTTCGATCGAACAGGTTCAAGTTGTCACCCATGCCGATCTCATCCCCATAGTAGATGATCGGCGCGCCGGGCAAAGTGAAGAGCAGCGAATTCGCCAGGCGGATCTTGCGTTCATCACCTTCCAAGAGCGGGGCGAGCCGCCGGCGGATGCCCAAGTTCAGGCGCATTTGCGGTTCCGGCGCGTACGCCTGCCACATCCAGTCCCGTTCGGCTGGGGTGACCATCTCCAGGGTGAGCTCATCGTGGTTTCGCAGGAACGTGCACCACTGGCAACTGGATGGGATGGACGGTGTCTGCTCAAGCACCCAGCGGATGGGTTCCGCCTCTCCCCGGCGCAGTGCCATAAAGATGCGCGGCATCAGCGGGAAGTGAAAGGCCATGTGGAACTCGTCGCCTTCGCCGAAGTAGGTCCGTGCATCCTGGGGCCACTGGTTGGCCTCGCAAAGCAGGATACACCCCGGATAGGATTCGTCGATCAGGCGGCGAAGCCTTTTCAGGTAGCCGTGCGTCTCCGGCAGGTTCTCGCATACCGTGCCCTCGCGCTCAAACAGATACGGCACCGCGTCCGCGCGCAGGCCGTCGATGCCCATGTCCAGCCAGTGGCGCGCCACCCTCAGCATTTCGTCCTGGACCTTGGGGTTGTCAAAGTTGAGATCCGGCTGGCAGGAATAGAAACGGTGCCAGTAGTACTGCCCCGCTTGTTCGTCCCAGGTCCAATTCGAGGCTTCGCTGTCCACGAAGATGATGCGCGCCTCCTCGTATTTCCGGTCCGTGTCGCTCCACACGTAGTAGTCTCGGTAGGGGGAGTTCCTGGAGGAGCGCGCGGACAGGAACCACGGATGTTGATCGGATGTGTGATTGAGAACCAGATCGATGATGATACGAATTCCCCGGGCATGGGCGGCGTCGATGCACTGCTTGAGGTCGGCGGGCGTTCCGTAGGCCGGATCCACGCCGTAGTAGTCCGCTATGTCGTATCCATCGTCCTTCAGAGGCGAGGGATAGATGGGCATGATCCAAATGCAGTCCACGCCGAGATAGCGGAGGTAGTCCAATTTCTCGCTCAGCCCGCGCAGATCGCCGCGCCCATCTCCGTTACTGTCATAGAAAGATCGGACTGACAGCTCGTAGAAGACCGCGTTCTTGTACCAGAGGTCGGCGTTCATGAGATCGGATTGGGTGATTGGCGAAGTCGGCAGGGCAGGTTTTCCGGGTCAGATCGTGATCGCATTCTGCCGGATTACCTCGCCGTACCAGTAAGCGCTCTGCTTTGGAACGCGCTGCAGCGTTCGCCGGTCCACGCGCACCAGTCCGAAGCGCTTGCTGTAGCCACGCTCCCACTCGAAGTTGTCAAAGATGGTCCACGCAAAGTAGCCGCGCACGTTGCTGCCTTCCTCAATCGTCTGATGCAGCGCCTGCAGGTGCGAACTGAGGAACCGGATGCGATTCCAGTCGTCCACGAAACCCGCCTCATTGGGCGCATCGGGCAGGGCACAGCCGTTCTCCGTCAAGTACACGACGGGATTTCCGTAGTTATTCTTGACATGCCGGACTTCGTCTCTCAACCCAAGGGGATTGATCCCCCAACCCATTTCTGTGCGCCCCCATCCCGGGGCTGAGAAGGGGCTGAGACGAGCCTTGTTCAAACCGCCGAACAGGTCGTAGGAGACCAGATCCGTGTTGTAGTAATTCAATCCCAGGAAATCGATGGGTTGATGTATTAGGCCAAGATCGTTTGCCTGAACCTTCGGCTGGTGAACTCCAACGTAGTCAAACAAAGCCCGTGGATACTCCCCACGGAAGACGGGGTCGAGGAACAACGCGTGCGTTTCGTCGTGGACGCGGCGGGTCGCCGCCACATCCTCCTCGCGCAGCGAGGCGGGGATCAGGCCGTTAAGGTTCAGGATCAACCCAATCTTGCCCCCGTAGCCACCCTGGCGAAACACCTGCACGGCCTTTCCGTGGGACAACAGCAGATGATGCGCTGCCTGGTAAGCCTGTGAGTAGTCACAGATGCCCGGAGCATGCAATCCGAGCCCGTACCCCAGGAATGCGGCCACCCAGGGCTCGTTGTGAGTCGCCCACATGTTGACGCGGTCACCCAAATGATCGAAAAGGATGCGCGCGTACTCGGCAAAATCGTCGGCCGTCTCGCGGCGCGGCCACCCGCCCAACTCCTGAAGCGCCTGCGGGAGATCCCAATGGAATAGTGTGCATTTCGGCTGGATGCCGGCCTCGAGCAATCCATCCACGAGCCGGGAATAGAAATCCAGCCCGCTTCGGTTGACCTGGCCGCGACCCTGCGGAAGGATGCGCGTCCAGGCCACAGAGAAGCCGTAGCTGGGGATGCCGAGCGACTTGATCAACGCAATGTCGTCTCGGTAGCGGTGGTAGTGATCGCAGGCTACATCGCCGTTGTCTTTCTCCAGGACGCGCCCTTCCCAGCGGGTGAAGCGGTCCCAGATGCTTTCCCCCTTGCCATCTTCCTTGTGGGCGCCCTCGATCTGGTACGCTGAGGTGGCAACGCCCCACAAGAAATCCTTTGGAAATCTCAAGGTCGTCATGGCTATCAGGGTTCTCCCCGCCCGAGCGCACGGTACTCCTGCGGGGGAGGTGCTGCCAGCCGCTGGCCTCCGCCAGGCGGGGTGCGATCCATCAAGCTGCGAGGGGGGATCATGCTTCGGGATTCGAGTCGCGAGAACCGTACAGCTTCAGGAACCGGTACGGATACGGATCTTCGGGTTCACTTGCCGAGCTCAAGCGCGCAACTTCCTCATGCGAGAGAGCGAGCTGGCCGGCCGCCAGGTTGTCCTCCAACTGTGCAAGCGTCCGTGCCCCGACAATGACCGAGCAGACGGCGGGCTGCTGCAGCAACCAAGATATGGCCACCTGCGAGTGGCTTGCCTGGTGGGAGCGAGCGATCTCATCCACTGCGGCCAGGATCTCCCAGTTGCGTTCCTTGGAGCGCCGCCGCCAGGATTCTTCGGTCTTGTCAGGCATCATGGAGAGCCGGCCTTCTCGCGGTTTCTGGCCAGGCTGATACTTGCCCGTCAGAAAGCCTCCGCCGAGTGGCCCCCAAGGCGTCAGTCCCAACCCTTCATGCAGACACAGCTCGCAGATCTCGTGTTCAATGTTGCGCTCCACGAGGCTGTACTGGTACTGGGCGGCGGTGAACCGCGACCAGCCGTGTGAGTCGCTCGTTGCGAGCGCCTTCATCAACTGCCAGGCCTTGAAGTTGGAGACGCCAATGTAGCGGACCTTGCCCGAGGCTACCAGATCATCGAAGGCGCGCAGCGTCTCCTCCAATGGGGTGAGCGGATCCCAGGCGTGCGCGATCAGCAGGTCGATCACATCAGTCTGCAGCCGGCGCAGGCTCGCCTCGACGCTTGCAATCATGTGGAAGCGCGACAAACCCTCGTCGTTGACACTCTTTCCCGATCGATGGCGAACCTTGGTGGCCAGGACGGTGCGGTCGCGGCGATCTTTAATGGCGGCCCCAACGATCTCTTCCGATCGACCGTCGGCGTAGACATTCGCTGTATCAAGATGATTTCCCCCAGCATCCAGAAAGCGGTGGATTATTCGAGCCGCCGAGTTCTGATCTGCGCCGCGGGAATTCTCCTCTCCAAAGATCATGGTCCCGAGGCAGAGTTCCGAAACCAGCAATCCGCTCCTGCCTAACGTTCTGTAGCGCACTTCAAGTCCTCGCGGGGAGCAGAGCTCGGAGCGGCGACGCTTGCCGCAGCGCACCTTTCCCGCAGTCCGGGTTCCCTGCAGGGTGATTCAGAATGGCACTCGTGCACGCGCTAGCCCTTGACCGATCCAGCCAGCAGGCCTCGCAGGAAGTACCGCTGGAGTCCAAAGAACACGGTGAGCGGCAGTACCATGGAGACGAATGCCCCGGAGGTCAACAGATGCCAATCCTGCCCGCGGGCGCCGACTATGGCAGCCATGCGCTGGGTCACCAGCTCGAATTCCGGATTTCCTCCCAGGAAGATCAGCGCCACCAGGTAATCGTTCCAGACCCAGTTGAATTGGAAAATGGCAAAAGACGCCAGCGCCGGCACGGACAGTGGCAGGACCAATCGGGTGAACACGGTGAAATGTGAGGCACCGTCAATGAACGCCGATTCGAGGATCTCCCTCGGCAGCGAGCTGATGTAGTTGTGTAGGAGGTACGTCGCCAGGGCCAGTCCGAAGCCGGTGTGCGAAAGCCAGATTCCCAGGAAGGTGCCGTTCAGCTTCAGCGCCGTGTAGTCGCGCAGGATCGGCACCAAGGCGATCTGCAGCGGGACCACTTGCAGCGCGACCACCATGATAAACATCCCACGCCTTGCCGGAAAACGCATCCAGGCAAAGGCATATGCCGCAAAGGCTGCTATCAGGATCGGGATCACAGTGGACGGAATAGCGACAGAAAGGCTGTTCAAGAAGGCGCGGATCATGTTGTCGCCGGGAACGACCTCCACGGTACCGTCGGCATGCTTGAAGGTGAAAGTCTGGCCCCCCAGCACCTGCCTGTAGTTGTCAAGGGTGAAGTTCCACCTTGTGGTCCAGACCTTCTCCTGGATTTCCAGCCTGCCGAGGCGCTTGTTGCCGATCCAGACCACTCGCTTCGCATCCGGGGTCTCGATCCCGGCCCGCAATTCCTCGAACGTGCCGGCAACTCCCTCGACCTGCATGACTTGGTTGGGGTCCAAACCCAGCTGGTTGGGATCGAGCACCCGTACCACTCTCCAATCCCGGTACGGGAATACCTGCCACCAACCTGAAGTCGCGATGTCATCGCGACTGCGCCACGACGAGATGAAGATGCCCAGGGTTGGAATAGTCCAAAGCACCACGAGCAGAAACAACGCTCCATTGACGAGCAGGCGACCAAGCACCTTTTGCCCCTTTGCGCTCTTCATGCTAGAACGCCTCCCGCTCCCGGAATTGCCGCAGGTTGTAGATCATGACCGGGATGACGGCAATCAGGAGCACAATGGCGATCGCCGAACCAAAGCCGGAGTTCCGGTTTGTAAAGGACTGGCGATAGAACTGCGTGGCGATGACGTGCGTTCCAAACTGTCCGCCGGTCATCACCCAGACCACATCGAATATCTTCAGCGTAAAGATCACGATCGTGGTCCATACGGCAATTACGGTTCCGCGTATGTAGGGGATCATGATCTGGAAGAAGATCTGGATCTCGTTCGCGCCGTCAATGCGGCTCGCCTCCAGCAGCTCTTCCGGAATCCCCTTCAACGCCGCAGAGAACAATACCATGGCAAATCCGGCCTGAAGCCAGACCACAATGACGATCAGGAACAGATTGTTCCACGGGGCTATGGCCACCCATTGGGGCCACGCTTGTGGTGCGCCGCCCAGGGCGACCACGATGTTGTCCAGCAAGCCGATCTGGGGCTGGCCGGCGGGCCGGTATTCATAGATGAAGTTCCAGATGATGCCTGCGCCCACGAAAGAAATGGCCATGGGCAGGAAGATCAGCGATTTCGCGATTCGCTCGAAGCTGCTCCGATCAGCAAGCACGGCGATGAGCAAGCCAAAGACGACGGAGGACGTGCTGCCAAAGACAATCCACATCAGGTTGTTGCGAAACGACTGCAACATGAGCTCCTGGGCGAAGACCGCACCGTAATTGCCCAGGCCGACGAAACTCTCGCTGGAAAGCAGCTGGAAAAGACCCAGACCGCGCGTCGGGCCGTCGCGCCCGAACAGGCTGAGCCAGAACGTTCGCAGCGTGGGGATCGCCAGGTACCACGCAAGAATCGCCATCCCGGGACCAACAAAGACGAACGGCAGTAGGCGCGTCCTCAAGGCATCGGGCAGCCTCTCGACAAATCCGTTGAATATCCAGTACAGCAATGCGACACCACCCACGCCCCAGATGATGGCCACAAGTGTGATGATGCCGCGCGGGGCGTCGCTGTCTCGCAGGAAGACGAAGCCCGCATACAGCCCGTAGAACGCGATGAGTGGAATGCCTGCTGCCACCAGGATACGACCCAAGAAGGAAAGTACCCTGACCCCAAGCGATTGGTCCCGTCTGTGGGAGTTGCGCGAAGCGTCCATGGCTCGTTCCCTGGGCAGCGTTGCCGCATGGACCCCGGTAGCTGCTCCATACGCATGAGGCGGCTTTCCAAAGCCCAAAATGAAATAAGAGTAGGGTGGGCAGCCGGCCGGCTGCCCACCCTGGGCACTACTGGGGAAACCTACTTGGGCCAGGAGGCGTCAATCGCCTGCATGGCTGTGTCAAGATCTTCTGAGCCCGCGACGTAGCTCGTGATGTGCTCCCAGAAGGAGCCGGCGCCGACTTCACCGGGCATCAGGTCAGAGCCATCGAAGCGGAAGCTGGTGGCCTCCTGTACGAGCTCGGCAATGCCTCGCTCCAGATCCACGCCGTACATATCCGGGGTGGCTGTCTGGTGAGCCGCCAGTGCGCCGCCGCCCTCCAGCCAGCCGGCGGCCGACTCGGGCACCGTGAAGTACTCCATCAAAGCGCGCACTTCCGGTCGATCGTTAAACATCACCATCACGTCGCCTGCGACCAGGAAGGGCTTGCCATAGGCAGGATCGACGGGCGGGAAGTAGAAGAACCCGTAGTCCTCACCGGCGACCAAACCTTCAGGGAAGAACCCGGTGATGAAGTTGCCCTGCTTGTGCATCCAGCACTTGGGCGGATCATCAAACATGGGCGCCGGGGCGTCGCCAAAGAAAGTGGAGACGATGGAGGCACGACCGCCGTAGACATAGGCATCGTTAAACCAAAGGTCGCTCCAGGTTTCGACGGCCGTCTTGACCTCGGGGGAGTCAAAGGCCAGTGTTCCTGCCACCCACGCGTCGTAGTTCTCCAGCGACGTCGTGCGCAGCATCATTTCTTCGGTCCAGTCAGTCGCCGTCCAGCCGGTGGCCGCTCCGGACTCGATGCCAATGCACCAGGCGGTATCGCCATCGTCGGCGATCTGCTGGTTCAGAGCCATCAGCTCATCCCAGGTTTCGGGAATCGTATAGCCGGCTGCATCCCAGGCTTTCTTGGGATACCACACCAGGCTCTTGCCGTTGAAGCGGTGGAATACACCGGCCTCCATGCCGTCGATTGTCGCCATGTCGCGCCAGCTCTGGTTGTACTGCTGCGTCAACCAGTCCTGCGAAAGGAAGCTCGTCACGTCGACGACGTTCCCGGACTTCACAAATTGAGCCGCCTTGCCGGGCTGCGGGAAGTCCACGATATCTGGGGCATCGCCCGCATCCACGCGCACGGAGATGGTGGCCTCGAACTCCTTGTTGCCGATGTAGTTGACGTCAATGCCAGTGGCCTCCTCAAAGGCAACCACCCCTTTATCGAACTTCACCCCATCGGGGTCGTTGCCTTCAAAAGCGCCATCCACTGTGACAGTGGTACCGGAGTAAGTACCCTTTAGGGCCTCTTCCAGAGCTCCGCCGGGCGGGTAGGGAAAGGCCGCCTCAGGCATTTCAGGCATGGCAGGCTCCGCAGGAGCTGCGGGCTCTTCCGGCGCCGCCGGCGGCTCGGCAGGCGCGGGCGCCTCCGTGGCAGCTGGGGCGCAAGCCGCGAGCAGCATCGCTGCCAGCAGCAACATACCCGTGATTCGCCAGGTCGTCTTGTGCATTCTTCTCTCCTTCTTTGCATCAAGTGTATGGGGTCCAGATACGATTTGGGGAAATTCGCGGTCAGCCCGCGCGGCGCACCTCCTTTTGTGCCAGCCAGGCCGAGTTTGCCGGCCGCCGGGCAGCTTCAGTCCCCCAGTATGTATGCACTTTCACAATTTAGTATAGCACGACTTGCGTGAGCGAACCTGCTGGCTTTGCGGCACCGCAGGAACAAGGCAGCGTGCTGTGATGCCGCTGCTTGCCCGATGAAGGCATGTCGATCTTCTCGGATTGAGCGGTTGTCTCTCGGCTGGCATGGATCAATAGAACATTTTTTCCAGTCAACGCCTATCCACCCACCTCCAGTGTCCACAATGCGCGCTCAAGGCTGTGAGGTACCAAGCATCCAGCCAGCGCCCGATAGTTGCTCCTCCTGCTCTGTGGTCGGGTCATGATCGGGATGGGACTGGCCCAGCTGCCCTGATGGGAACAAGGTGGCGGTGCCTCCGTACAGCGCGTCTGCGTGTCCCGGTCCGCCTCAGCCTGCAAGAAACGGCGTTGACTTGGGCGCTACGCCACAGGTCCGGCTGGGAAAGAACCTGCGACATCGGGCAAAGATGAGGCCCCAGGATACCGCCGAGTGCCTATCCCTCGACACGCCGCGGATTGAGCAGCTGCGCCCTGAGCCTCTCCGGAAGGAATTCAACATCCAAGGTGTCGTACAAATCCCAGGTCTCACTCAGAGACACGGATTGCCCCGGACGCATCTTGGATAGAGGGCCCAGGGCTTCCAGTTCCAGGATCGCGGCATCGCAGTATATCTCTGAATTGCAGCCCAGATCCGGATGGCGTCTGGCTGGTTTCACCGCAAACGTCTTGCGAAAGAGAACGCCGTCCAGCCAGTAGGCAATCCAGCCCGTGGGGTTAAAGGTTCCGATCTTGAGAGGAGGAAGGCCGGCTCTTGGCGAAACCAAGATGTAGTCGTCCTGCCACGTCAGGCGCGGGTCGTCGATTCGACTGTAGGGCCAAAGAGAGAATCGGCGATCGGGCAGCAAGCCCTCCCTCTTGCTGTCGCGTGCGCGGAGGGGCAAGATCGCGGTTCCGCCCAGGCGAAACATGGTAATCGCCCAGGGCGCCAGCTCGACATTCTCAGCGCCCTCATTTGTCAAGGTATGAACGAGATGCACGCTGTCTTGCTCTGCCTGCATGCGGATTTCCATGCGTTTGCGGATTCCCGTGGCCTCTTCCTTCTGACCGGTCAAGATCAGGCCAGCGGGCAGCTCCGACAATTCCAGGCCGGCACCATCCGGTATGTAG
>DATIPW010000305.1:0-11385 GCA_035471605.1 Anaerolineales bacterium
CGACAAGGTCCGATTGCTGAGCTACCGTCGCAAGGACTACCTGACTTTGTATAGTCTTCGAGATCGGATGGATTATCACCACGGCTACATGGTGCCATCCACGGGCTACTTGAAATGGTTTGAGCTGGTGCCGTCGAACGGCGGGTTTACGCTGCGATTCCCTCGACGGCACTCGCCAACGCGCCTCGAGCCCATAACGCCGTACCCGCAGCTGCTGGCTGCCTTTCGACTGTATGGGGACTGGCTTGAACACCTTGGCATCGATAATGTGGGGGCGCTGAATGATGCCATCCAGGGAGGCCGGGTCCACGAAGTCGTGCTGGTTTCGGAAGCCCTCCATGAGCAGAACATCGCGGACATTGCCAAGCAGGTGAAGTCCAGCGGCGCGCCGATTGTCCTTATCGCCGGCCCAACCAGCTCCGGAAAGACCACGTTCTCGCGCCGCCTGACCATCCAACTCCTGACCATGGGCGTGTCACCGTACACGCTCGAGCTGGACAACTACTTTGTCCCCAGAGCCAAGACTCCTCTGGGCAGCGACGGAAAGCCGGATTTCGAAGCTCTCCAGGCCCTGGATCTTCACGCTCTTGCTCGCGACCTCGATCAACTGCTCGCTGGGAAGCCCGTGCTCCTGCCGCGCTACAACTTTGAGACGGGTGTGCCCGAAGCTGGGGACAAGGTCCAGCTGCGTGCAGGTCAACCCGTCATCATGGAGGGGATCCACGGCCTCAATCCAGCCCTATTGCCGGCGGCGCTAAGTGGCAAGGCTTTTAGGGTTTATGTGTCGGCGCTGACGCAATTGAACTTGGACCGTCACAATCGGGTTTCGACAACCGACACCCGACTCCTGCGACGCATCGTGCGCGACGCGCGCGAGCGCGGCTACTCTGCAAGAGATACAATGGGTCGCTGGGAATCTGTCCGCCGCGGGGAGAAGCGCTACATTTTCCCGTATCAGGAACAGGCAAATGTGATGTTCAATTCCGCCCTGGTGTACGAGCTCTCCGCGCTCAGACCGCAGGTGGAGCCTCTTCTTCGTCAAGTGCCGTTCGGGGCGCCTGAGTTCATTGAGGCCAAACGACTGCTGGCTTTCCTGGAATGGTTTCTGCCCATTGACCCCTCAATAGTTCCGGAGAATTCCATCATCAGGGAATTCCTCGGCGGATCGATCCTCAGGGAGTTCCGAGCGTGGCGGACGCACTAGGTCAAGAGCAGACTGCTTGGGTGGCCAGGCGATGCGTTCCGGCCCAAGAGGCTGGCTCCGGGTGGATTTGAAGCACCTATCCTGGATCTTGACGGGCGCTGACAATAGCGCAATGTGGATCATCGCCCTGGCGCGGCCGGGGCTGCGCGGGCGAAACTTGGCCGTGGCCTAGCCGCCTTGAGAATCGATGGCCTTGCAGTGGACCTGAGTTTTGGCAGCTCGGCTGCCCGGCGATGACCCGGGCATTGCCTGATATGCCTTGGCTATCCCAGGGCCGAGGCCCCTGGTCTCAACTGTCGGTCTCCCGATGGGCGGGACGATGCGCCGCTGACGCAGGATCCGGCGTATGTGTCGGGCGGATCGGTGACTGCTGCCATCCTTCTGGGAATCGCCTTCCAAGACCCAATGCTATAATGGCCGGAGCGCGCTGCCGGGCGGGTGTGGCAACACCGATGTGCCGGCCCCGGACATATCGGTAGCCGGCGGGATTGAGGCGCGACAACTAGGAGGCCCTTGAAATTCGAACAATTCGGCCTGAACCCGCGCCTCATGGCCGGGATCAGGAAAGCAGGTTATGCAACGCCGACACCCATCCAAGAGGCTGCCATCCCGGCGGCACTTCGGGGGCGTGATCTGATCGGTACTGCCCAGACTGGCACTGGAAAGACAGCGGCTTTCGTGCTGCCCATCCTGGATCGGTTGCTAGGTGGCCGGCGGGGCATCGCGCGAGCGCTGATCGTCACGCCCACGCGCGAACTGGCAGAACAGATCCATGATGTAGTTCGAGTGCTCGCCCAAGGAACCCATCTGCGGAGCGCCACGATCTACGGAGGAGTGGGCGCCGCGCCGCAGGCCAAGGCGCTGAAGGATGGTGCCGAGATCCTTGTGGCATGCCCCGGTCGCCTGCTCGACCTGATGCACCAGCGTATTGCCCGTCTGGACAATGTTGAGGTGCTTGTTCTGGACGAGGCCGACCGCATGTTCGACATGGGCTTCTTGCCGGACGTGCGCAAGATTGTCAAGGCGGTACCGACTGAGCGCCAAACCATGCTGTTTTCGGCCACCTTTCCACAGGAGGTGGAGCAGCTGGCGGCGCAGGTACTGCGACAACCACAACGAATCGCAATGGGTTTGGCGCGCCCAGCCTACACGGTGGCGCACGCGCTGTACCCCGTGCCATCGCACCTGAAAACGGCCCTGCTGATTGCCCTGCTGAAACGAACCGAGACTGAGTCTGTTCTTATCTTCACGCGGACGAAGTTCCGGGCGCAGAAGCTTGCGCAGCAGATCCAGCGTGCGGGCCATAAGGTCACCAGCCTGCACAGCAACCGCACACAAGGACAGCGCCAGTCCGCCCTGAAGGGATTCCGCACCGGGCACCATCAGATCATGGTGGCAACCGATATCGCCGCGCGAGGTTTGGATGTGGAGCGCATCTCGCATGTCATCAACTTCGACATGCCTGACACGGCTGATGCCTACATCCACCGCATCGGCAGAACCGGGCGGGCTGAGCGGGCGGGGGATGCCTTCACACTTGTTACGACTGAGGACAACGACATGATCCGTGTGCTCGAGCGCATCATGGGTCAGGCTCTCGAGCGCAAGAATCTAGCGGATTTCGACTACTCGGTTCCGGCTCCGCACCGGGCAGGCGGCGAGGCGCGGGGACGGGGCAGGCCGCAGACATCTCGCCCTCCGCCAACACCCAAAAGCTATGGGCGCAACCGGTTGGCGCCTCGGCGACGAAGATGACCATACCCGCTAGGACGCTCTGGGCCCGGCATTCCCAGTCGCCCAGGGTCGCTTGCAGATGAACTATCTGATTACGGGTGCCGCCGGATTCCTCGGCTCGTCACTGGCCAATCATCTGGCACACGAGGGGCACCTAGTGCGTGGCCTTGATGATCTTTCCGCTGGGGATCCGCAGGCGCTTGCAGTCGACGTCCACTTCACCCGTGGCGATGTCAGTGACCGGCCGAAGCTCTGGACACTTCTGCAGGAGGTCGATGTTGTTTATCATCTTGCGGCGCGCGTGTCGGTGCCAGAGTCGATCCTGTATCCTAGAGACTACAACAACGTAAACGTGGGCGGTACAGTTGCGCTGATGGAGGCCATGCGGGATGTGGGGGTGCAACGCGTAGTTCTGGCATCGTCCGGTGCCGTGTACGGGGACTCCGGTCAGCAGCCGCTTGTCGAGGCGGCCACTCCCAGTCCGCGATCCCCCTATGCCGTATCCAAACTTGCTGCGGAATTCTACATGCGAACGATCGGCCTTCTTTGGGGCATCGAGACGGTGAGTCTGCGAATATTCAATGCGTATGGCCCAGGACAGCGGCTGCCCGCCTCACATCCGCCGGTAGTGCCGAATTTCCTGCGCCAAGCTCTACGCGGGGGATCTCTGGTCATTCACGGTGACGGGAGTCAGACACGGGACTACGTCTACGTGGATGATGTTGTCAGCGCGATGGTGGCTGCATCGACCGCACCCGACGTCTCGGGCCAGGTGATCAACGTTGGCTCGGGCAAGGAAACCAGCGTACGTGAGCTCGTGAAGCTGGTGCTCGAGATGACTGGTCGCAAGCCGGAGGTGCTGTATAACGCACAAAGTTCCACTGGTGTTTCACGGATGGCGGCAGACCTGAGTCGATCACGCGACAAGCTCAATTTCATGCCCTCCATCAAGCTTGAAGACGGGCTGCGGCTGACGCTGCAGCGAGACCCCCGCTTCCAGCCGGCATGAGCCTGCTTTTCGACGGCGGTCACGGCGTTCGAAGATTTGGTGTGGCGGAGGGAGTGTGAGCGGGAAGTGATCTTGCCGCGGGGCTTCTACGAGCGCCCAACGCTCAAGGTGGCACGGGACCTGATTGGGGCAAGACTTGTCCGCGAATTGCGGGGTGTGCGTCTCGTCGGGTATATCACGGAAACCGAGGCCTACATAGGCGAACGGGACCTCGGTTGCCATGCAAGGGCAGGTTGGACGGAGCGGACGGCAGTCATGTATGGCGATCCAGGACATGCCTATGTCTACTTTACCTACGGAAGTCACTGGATGCTGAATGCCGTGACAGAGGGCGAAGGCTTCCCGGCGGCTGTGCTTATTCGTGCGATCGATCCGACCGAAGGTATTCGGGCAATGCGTGCTCGACGGCAAGGCAAGGACACTTTCGGGCCCGGCAAGTTGACAAAGGCAATGGGCATAACCGGCGCCGAAAACGGTCTGGATCTGACGTCTCACCATTCACGGCTGAGAATCGAAACCGGCCTCGGGGTTTCAGACACCCGCATTACCAGGGGCCCGCGCGTTGGCTTGGGTTCAGTGCCGGAACCTTGGCGGTCGAAGCCTTGGAGGTTCATGGTCAAGGGGTGGACGCTGGAAACGGGACATTAAGTGTGCCGGGGGCGCCCCAGCCCGTCTCGCCACTAGTCTGGAGTGGGCCACGGTCGAAGCCCGCAAACACACTGACAACACTTGGAAGATCATGGAGGAAAGATGGGCCTGCTGGACGGAAAGACAGGGCTGGTATTCGGACTCGCGAATGAGCGCTCAATAGCCTGGGGGATCACCCAGGCGATGCATCGCGAGGGTGCGACGCTTGGCATAAGCTACGCAGGCGAAGCGCTGGAACGGCGGGTGAGACCCCTGGCAGAGCAGATCCAGTGTACGTGGGTCGAGGGGTGCGACGTGACGAAGGACGATCAGATTGCAGCTGTAGCTGACAAGGCCAAGAACACCTTCGGGCAGATCGATGTGCTGGTGCATTCCATTGCCTTCGCAGGCCGGGATGAACTCAAGGGCCCATACTACGACACGACACGAGAGGGTTTCCGGAATGCGATGGACATAAGTGTCTACTCATTTGTTGCCCTGGCGAAGGCTTTTCGACAGGTCATGCGTCCCGGAGGCTCTTTGATTTGCATGACCTACTATGGTTCGGTCAAGGTGGCTCCACACTACAACGTAATGGGTGTGGCCAAGGCTGCACTGGAATCCAGCACGCGCTATCTGGCGTTCGACCTCGGGCCAGAAAAGATCCGAGTCAATGCCATTTCAGCCGGCCCGATTCGCACATTGGCGGCTGCGGGGGTCGGAGGCTTCAGGGACATGTACCGGCACTTTGCCGAAGTCTCACCGATGCGAGAGAATGTGACCATCGAGGACGTGGGCAACGCTGCAGTCTTCCTGGCATCCGATCTGTCTGCCCGAATAACGGGGGAAGTGCTCTACGTGGACTCGGGCTTCAACGCCGTAGGGGTGCAGATCGGGATTGGCGGCCCGGAGGATGGGGCGTGACACTGCCCAGGCGCCAGAGCGCTCGCCTTTCATGTCCCTGATTCCGACACGGCAGTCGCGACAAGTGGGCTGCCCTGCCGCGCGTTCCAGTGGGCAGCGTTGGTATAATCCCCCATCCACTCGTTCGGAGTCTGCATGAAGCCCACTACCGGCGCCCAGATCCGTCAGTCGTACATCGACTTCTTTGTTGAGCATGGTCACACGGCTGTTCCATCCTCATCGCTCGTGCCCGGCGGGGATGCCACCCTGCTTTTCACGAATTCTGGCATGGTGCAGTTCAAGGATGTTTTCCTTGGTACCGACCGGCGGCCCTACACCCGCGCGGTTGACTCTCAGAAGTGCTTGCGCGTCGCCGGAAAGCACAACGACCTGGATGAAGTGGGCCGGGATGATACCCACCACACGTTCTTCGAGATGCTGGGCAATTGGTCTTTCGGCGACTACTACAAGAAGGAGGCCATAACGTGGGCCTGGCAGCTCCTCACCGACGTCTGGGGCTTGGACAAGAAGCGAATCTGGGCAACGTGCTTCGAGGGGGAAAAGAGCATTCCATCCGATGAGGAAGCCGCCGCACATTGGCGCGAGCAGCCCGGCTTCAAGGCAGAGAACGTGCTCTACTTCGGGCGAAAGGACAACTTCTGGGAAATGGCCGACACCGGACCATGCGGTCCGTGCTCCGAGATCCACTATGATCGCGGATCAAAGTACTGCGATCGGCGGGAAATCCCAGATCACGTATGCAAAGTCAACGGTGATTGCACCAGGTTTCTGGAGCTGTGGAACCTGGTGTTCATGCAATACAATCGCCTCGGGCCCGACTTGCTGGAGCCGCTGCCCGCCAGGCATGTGGACACCGGCATGGGTTTTGAGCGGATCGTCTCGGTGCTGCAAGATGTAGATTCAAACTACAAGACGGATCTGTTCGCCCGCTCCCTGACCGAGCTCCGCGCTCTCACCGGGCAGTCCGAGTCGGCCATGCTGCAGAACTTCACCCCGTATCGCGTCATTGCGGATCACGCGCGCTCGGCTGCATTCTTGATTGCGGACGGGGTGGTTCCCGGAAACATCGGGCGCAACTATGTCTGCAGAATGATTATTCGCCGGGCTGCCCGCTTTGGCACGAAGATTGGCCTGCGGGAGCCCTTTCTGGCAAGGATTGCTGAAACCGTTATTGAAACGTACGGATCCTTCTATTCCGAACTCAAGCAGAACCGAGTTGCGATTCTTGAGAATCTCACCCGCGAGGAGCTCCGCTTTGCGCGGACGATTGAATCTGGGACGGCACAGCTGCAGAACCTGCTTGAGAGCCTTGGGCGCGAGGGGGGCCGTGTTCTTGACGGCGCGAGGGCCTTTGACCTGTACGCCACGTATGGACTGCCCCTCGAGATCTCTCGGGACATTGCGCATGAGAGCAATCTCGAAGTCGACGAGACGGGTTTCCGAGAGTCGATGGAGGCTCACCGCTTGGCATCCGGCGGTGGAAAGGCAATGGGGAAACTGGGCGGCGAGGATTCTGAGTTCTATGGCTCGATCGCGCGGGAGCTCCAGCTGAAGGGGCGCTTGGATGCCCAGGGAGTAGTCTACGATCCATACACGAGCTCGCGCGCGGAGGGGGAGGTGCTGGCGCTGGTCATTAACGGTGAGGTGGCCCGGCAAGCCTCCTTTGGTGACTCTGTTGAAATCATCTTGCCGCGAACGGGCTTCTACGTAGAGTCAGGCGGCCAAGTCTCCGATGAAGGCCTCATCCGGTCCTTGGCAACATCTGCTGGCGGGGATCCCGTTTGGCAAGTTGAGGTGCGTGAGATGCGCCGCCCAGCCGCCGGCCTGATCGTGCACGTGGGGGAGGTCATGGCGGGCCAGCCCAAGGTGGGTGATCAGGCCGTTGCCGAGGTCGATCTGCCCCGCAGGCACGACATCATGCGGAATCACACTGCGACCCACCTCTTGCACGCCGCTCTTCACACAGTGCTGGGGGCGCATGCTCGGCAGGCAGGCTCCCTGGTTGCCCCGGATCGTCTGCGATTCGATTTCAATCACCCCGAAGCCATGACCGAGATAGAACTGCGCAGAGTGGAGCGGCTGGTAAACGACGCGATTGCGGCAGACTTGGCTGTGATCCCCAAACTCAAGTCCCGCTCGGATGCGATTGCCGAGGGAGCCATGGCACTCTTCGGGGAGAAGTACGGTGAGACCGTGCGCACCGTTAGCATCTTCTCGCCCCAGCCGGCAGGTCAGCTGCTTGGCTCGATTGACGCCGCGTCCTCGACTGGCACCCAGGGCGAGGAGGCCAGATACTCCTACGAGTTGTGCGGGGGAACCCATCTCGAGCGCACGTCGGATGTCGGAGTCTTCGTCGTGACTAGCGAGGCTTCCGCTGCGGCTGGTGTGCGGCGCATTGAGGCGGTAACCGGACGCGCGGCGTACACGCTGATGAGGCGCCGATTCGATATGTTGGACGGGCTCGCCAGCACTTTGCGGACATCCTCGGATGACGTGCCTCTCAAGGTCGATGCCCTGCAGACGGAAATCGCGGCGCTCCGGCGCCAGCTCGCCGAACTGAGGAAAGAGCAAGCCCTGGCGATTCTGGAGACTGAACTGGCGAAGGTCGATGAGCGCGGCGACGTGAAAGTGCTTGCCTTGGAGTTGCCGCAAGCCGACGTGGATACCCTTCGGGCGCTCAGCGATAGATTTCGCGAGCGATATCCCAGCAACGGGGCAGCCATACTTGCGTCTGGCGTTGTGCTGATCTCGGTGGTTACCGATGATCTTGTGAAGCGCGGGCTTCGGGCGGCGGATCTGATCACTGCTATCGGTGGCCGCGGGGGAGGACGCCCCAACTTGGCTCAAGGGAGCCTGCCCGATGCTTCCCAGCTGAGCGAGGCGCTCTCGAAATTGGCCGCGGCCGTCAAGGCCATGCTCGGCTAGAACTCAGTGCCTGCGGCCGATATGGCGCCGAATCGGCGTGGTGGCGCAAGGCTTGCGTGCCCGGTGGGAGGCAAGTTCATATCAGGTCCTGCTTCTGACGCCGAACTGGGGCGCGCGGCGCGAACCTTCGAAGGCCCTACTGCCGAAGGCCAACACCGATTTCGCCCAGGGTGGATTCATGCTTTGGCCGTGGCCGCCCAGACTGCGGGCAAAACTGTTTGCCGCACACGGACGCGGCCATCCTGCGTGGAGCGCTGGAGGGCGCAGTCGCTGATCAGCGGGACTTCGTGCCTGGTCGTGGAATGAATGGAGCGTAGCAGTGCGAGTGCTGGCGGTCGATCATGGTGAGAAACGGATCGGAATTGCGATTTCCGACAGCACCGGTACCATCGCCCGGCCACTAGCCGTGCTCAAGCACACGTCCCGGACGGAAGACGCGCAGCATGTCCTGAGCCTGGCAAGTGAGCATCATGCCGAGGTCATCGTCGTGGGAGAATCTCGTGACGAGCAGGGCAACCCCAACACGGCTGGCCGACGCGCGGGCCGATTTGCGGCGGCGCTCCAGTCTCTGACCCACATCGACGTAGTTCTTTGGGACGAGTCTCTCAGCAGTCGGGATGCCAGGGAGTGGCGAGCGGCTGGTGGAGCTTCCCGGAAGAGGCGCAGGGCAGGCGTCGACGCGGCCGCCGCAGCGGTCATATTGCAGTCCTACCTTGAGGTCCAGCGTGGGCTGCTGGGAGGTGCGGCCAGATGATGCCACCTGCAGCGCGAATGATGGCGGCAGCCATTCTGTGCGGCTTGCTGCTTGCCGCCGCCGTCTTTGGGCTGCCTGCTCTGGCGGAGAAGGCCTTTGGGCCTGCGGCGCCGTGGCTGACGCTGCCGCAGCTAGTCCAGTACTCCGCCAAGCTTCTGTGGGCAGATGGTCTGCTGACGAGGCCCCCCTCGCTCAAGGCGCCAGACGTGAGCTTTTCGGTGCGGGCTGGCGAAGGTGTGGACTCGGTATGCTCCCGGCTTGAGCAGGCGGGGGTAGTGGTTGATGGCAGGGCACTCAGAGACTACCTGATCTACACCGGTCAGGACACAACCCTGCAGGCGGGCCAATTCCAGCTGAGCGCGCGCATGTCCGCGATCGAAGTGGCCAGACAGATGCAGGATGCGACGCCGGCAGACGTCGTATTTGTGGTCCTTCCTGGTTGGAGGATTGAGGAGATTGCTGCTGGGCTGCCAACCTCCGGTCTGAGTGTTTCCCCCGACGAATTCATCAGGGTGGCACTCAGCCCGCGGCCCGGCTATGACTTCCTTGCCGGCGCGAGCACCACGGAAGGTTTCCTCTTTCCGGACCAGTACGTCCTTTCTAGAACCACGGCAGTGGAAGCCCTCCTCGATGCCCTGATTCGCAACTTCGCGCAGCGCATGAGCGCTGACCTTAAGCAGGGATTTGCAGCCCAGGGACTCAGCGTGTATGAGGCGACCACTCTGGCATCCATTGTGGAGCGCGAAGCAGTTCGGGAGGAGGAGGCAACGATGATTGCCTCGGTCTACCTCAATCGACTGCGCCAGGGAATGCGGCTGGATGCCGATCCAACAGTGCAGTACGCTTTGGGCTTTAATGCCGGGCAACAGACCTGGTGGACGAATCCCCTGAGCCTCGACGACCTGAAGATTGCCTCCGCGTACAATACCTACCGGATCGAAGGGCTGCCACCGGCGCCGATCGCCAACCCGGGCCCTGAGTCGCTGCAAGCCGTTGCTTCACCGGCCATCTCGGCCTACTTCTTCTTCAGCGCGCGCTGCGATGGAAGCGGTTATCACGTCTTCGCAGCCAGCTTTGAAGAGCACCTCGGTAATTTGTGCGAGTAGTCCCGGTCGATCAGGCGGCGGGCTCCACCGCATCCACATAGTCACTGGCGACGGTTTGATTTCGGTCAAGTCCCAGGACCTGCAACAATTCCCCGGTCAAGGCCGCCTTGTGTTCTGCGTCTCGGCGGCTCCAGGTGCGCGACTTAATCTCGACAAACTGGCCAAGCGCCGGCTCGCGCATTTCGTCCAAATTGATGAAGAACTCGGTGCCCCGGAAGTTGATCAGCCAACGTTCCCGATCCTTGGTGATGACCGTCTCGCTTGTGGGGCGGAAATACTCGCGGTAGAAGCGCAGGCTCTGGGTTGCCGGTGCAAAGAAACGGCTGCGTGAGAGCAGGACGTCGTGCTCGAACTTGCGCTCCCGCTTGCGTCCCAAAAGCGTCAGTCGCCGCCGCGTGCTGGTGACGGCGCCGGTCTCCTCCAGAAAGTCGTCCTCGCGATAGCGGAGCCTGCCCTCGGCAGGATCATCGAAGTTGAGGTACGTGTCGTGCTGACCATAGTGTCGGTAGCGCACCGTCTGTATGGCAGACTGCTTGAGCGATTCGCGGATAGCCTGCCGGTCCTGGATCCTCACCTTCAATTGCACTTCGAAGGACTCTTGCTCCATTGAGCCTCCCAAGGCGATCAGCTTCGACACAATGGAGCCCTCGCGCTGGATGAGGAAGGCATCGATCTTCTTGGCAATGCGCGCCGCCTCGGCGAGCAGTACGTCTTCCTGAACCGTAAGCAATCGGTGATCACGCATCAGCCATCTGCCGTTGCACATCACATCGGTGACATCCACGGATTTCGCGGCGTATACCAGTTGCGCGTAGACGTTTTCCTGGGCACGACGGAAGGAAGGCGAGTTATGAAGCGGTGCGAGGTCGACGACGATTAGATCTGCGCGTAGGCCGGGTACCAGGGCCCCAGTGACGTCCCCCAGGTGAAGCGCCCGGGCACCGAGCCTGGTTGCCATGGCAAGCGCCGTGGAGGCCGGCAGGGAGGTTGGATCGTTTGTGACCGCCTTGGCCACGAAGGCCGCCAGCCGGACTTCCTCGAACATGTCGAGATCGTTGTTGGAGGCTGGACCATCCGTACCGATGCCGACATTGAGGCCGGC
>DATIPW010000306.1:0-10282 GCA_035471605.1 Anaerolineales bacterium
GCAAACCAGACCCCGTCAGTTATAATTCCACGGCAAGACTTGCTCCTTATCTCTTCCTGGAGGCGAGCCTTTGGATCTCTCGAAGCATGCATTCTTTGAGGGGAAGATCGTTCCACTTTCCGAAGCCAGGGTCAATATCGCCACACATGCGTTCCTGTACGGCACCGCCGTATTCGGCGGGATGCGCGGCTACTGGAACGCCGACCAGAAGAAGCTGTATCTCTTTCGTCCCTATGACCATTTCCGCCGGCTGCTGCACTCTGCGCGGATGCTGAGCATGCAGACGGCCTATGACGAGGAGGGGCTGATCCAGCTGGCGCTGGACGTGGTCCGCACCGACCACTGGCAGCAGGACATCTACTTGCGCCCGACCTTCTACAAGGCCGACATGGGGATTGGGGTACGCCTGCACGATCTCCGAGACGAGTTCTCCCTGTTTGTAATCCCGATGGAAAAGTACCTCAAGCAGGACACCGATGCGCACGTAACCGTCTCCTCCTGGCGGCGCATTGATGACAACATGATCCCGGCCCGCGGCAAGGTCTCCGGGGCCTACGTCAACTCGGCGTTGATGAAGTCCGACGCGGCGCTGGCGGGGTTCGACGAGGTGCTGGCCATGGATGGAAATGGCCATCTCTCGGAAGGCTCGGCCATGAACATTTTCATGCTGCGCGACGGCGTGCTGATCACCCCGCCTGTCACGGACAACATCCTGGAGGGGATCACCCGGCGCAGCGTGATCGAGCTGGCGCGCACGGAACTGGGCTTGCCGGTGGTCGAGCGCTCGATCGACCGCACCGAGGCCTACCTGGCCGAGGAGTTCTTCATGACCGGCACCGCGGCCGGGGTGATCGGGGTGACGCAGATCGATCATCGTCCGGTGGGGACGGGCGTGATGGGTCCCGTCACGACCCAGCTGCGCCAGCTGTATGACGACGCGATCCGCGGGCGCCTGCCCAAGTACCAGTCCTGGAACCTTGCGGTGTAGGCGGCCGACAATACGCGAGACCGCGAGCCAACGCGATGCCAGCGCTTGGGGAGGCGCCATCCCATGGCGCCGATCCCTGAGGCGGTCGGCGTGCGGCGCCGGAGGGAAAGCAGATGAGCCATGAGCTTGGCATGAAGGCGGTCTTGAGCACCTCCTTCGACGACGCGATCGAGAAGACCACGCTTGCCCTCAAAGCCGAGGGCTTTGGCGTGCTGACGCGCATTGACGTGGACAACACGTTCAAGGAGAAGCTCAACGCCGACTTCCGCAGGTATGTGATCCTGGGCGCGTGCAACCCACCGCTGGCGCATCGGGCGCTCTCGGCAAACGCCGACGTCGGCCTGCTGCTGCCATGCAATGTGACGGTCCAGGAAGAGAACGGCCAGATCACCGTGACGGCCGTCGATCCCGAGCAGATGCTGAGCGCCCTCAGGGCCGAGGCGGAGATCGCTGCGGTTGCGGCGGAGGCGAAGACCCGGCTCCAGCGCATGGTGGCCAGCCTGAAGGACTGAGCAAAACACTACCCAGCAGCGGCTTCTACTGTGCCGCGCCCCGTACTTCCGATCTGGCCGCGCCCAGGGCGGCACCCGCCTGTTCTTTCGCAGGGCTGACGGCGCGCGCAGCTGGAACGGGGCCGGAGGGCCGACGGCCAGCTCAGCCGGTCAAATCATTGAAATCGGGGGGTCAATTCCCCACCCAACCGTACAACTTCCCGGGCGAGCAGGTCGAAGTCTTCCAGCTGGCTGCGATGATTGGCTATGGCCACACGCAGGCAATAGCGGCCGTGCAGGGTGGTGTAGGAGGGCGCGGCAATCCCGCGTTCCTGCAGCTGCATCAGGATCTCCTTGTTCAGGGCATCCAGGGCCTTGTCCTCCAGTCCGCCGGGGTTGAATCGAAAACAGACAATGTCCATGCCGATCGGAGCCATCAGCTCCATATCGGGTTCTGCCTCGACCAGCTGCCCCAGGTAGTGCGCCTGTTCCACGTTGCGGGAGATCATCCGCCCGAACCGGTCCAGGCCGTGCTCCTTGATCGACATCCATACTTTGAGGGCGCGAAACTGGCGGGACAGCTGCAGACCGTAGTCCGTGAACCACAGGTCGCCGGCCGCCAATCCGTGCGCTTCGCGAGCCAGATACTCCGGCGTCAGCGCAAAGGTCCTGCGGTGGGCGTCCGCATGTCGTACGACGACGCAGCCCGCCTCGAACGGAATATGCATCCACTTGTGCAGATCCAGTGCCACGGAATCAGCCCTTTCGATTCCCCGCAGCTTGGGCCGCACTGATTCCGCCAGCACGGCCACGGCCCCGATGGCGCCATCCACGTGGAACCAGAGCTGCTCGCGCTGGCAAAGGTCAGCCAGGGCCGCCAGATCATCCACGGCACCGGTGTTGATGGTGCCCGCGCTGCCGATGATGCAGATCGGTCGGAAACCCGCCGCCCGGTCCGCCTGCAGGGCCGCTTCGAGCTGTGCCAGGTCGATCGTGAAATCCTGCTTCACCGGTATCTTCCGCAGACTGCGAGTTCCCAAGCCAAGCAGTTCGACCGCCTTCTGGTTGCAGCTGTGTATTTCGGTGGATGCGTACACCGTCAGCGGCTCAGGCTCGGCGCGCACACCCAGCTGCCGCACGTCGGACGCCGCCTTGGCATTGCGCGCAACCGCCAGGCCGACGAAGTTTGCCATCGAGCCGCCGCTGACCAGCAAGCCGCTGGCGTCGGCCGGGAAGCCGAGCATCTCCTTGATCCAATGGGTGACCTGCGCCTCCACGAGGTTGGCGGCGTGATTGGCGCCCCAGAGATTGGGATTCATGATGGCCGCCATGAAGTCCGCCAGTGCGCCCAACACCGTGCCGCTGCCCATGTACCACGCCCAAAAACGGGGGTGGATATTGCCCATGGGGTACGGGAAGACGTTTTCCAGAAAGTCCTGATAGGCCGCCTCCGCGCCGGCGGGCTCACGCGGGGCCGGAACCTTCAGCCTGGCCGCCACCGCCTGGGGCACCGGCTGCCACACCGGCCGCTCCCGCACCGTTTCCAGGTAGGTGAGGGCGTCATCCACCATGCGGTGCGCCAGGGCGCGCATCTTCCCCCAGTCTTCAGGATCAAGCGTTTCGTACGGCGTGTGCCCATTCATGTGACCACCTCCGTGTCCGCGTCCAAGGCCCGCGGGCGCAATCGATGCGTCAGCTCCTGCGTTTTATCGCCAGCAGGGTGATGTCGTCGAACTGCGGTGCCGAGCCCACAAACCTGCCGATCTCAGTCTCAATGTTGCGAAGCAGCGCGGCCGGAGAAGCCGCCGCGGCTTGCACCAGCTCCGCCAGCCGGTCCTTGCCGAACAGGGCCTGGTGCGGATCGGTGGCGTCAGGGACGCCGTCCGTAAAGGCCAGCAGAAGATCATCCTTGTGCAGGGTGACCTCTGCGACGTCGAAGCGCGCGCCGGGTATGACACCCACGACCGGGCCTGTGGGCCCGAGGGTCGACAGCGAACCGCGGGAAAGCAGCAGGGCGGCCTCGTTGCCGCAGTTGACATAGGTCAGCGTTCCCTCTCGGGGTTCCAAAACGCCCAGGAAGACCGTGGCGAACATGCTGGCCTCGGCATGCGTCTCCGCCACGTAGTTGCTGGTGAAGGACACGGCGTGCTGCAGGTGCGCGGCGGATGAAAGCCCCGGCGCACCCCGGCCTGCGGCAAGCAGGTCGGTGGTGAACGGCGCGCGCAGCAGGCTGCGGAAGAGCGTCATGAAAAGTGCCGCCCCCACGCCTTTCCCGCACACGTCGCCGACGAAGAACACCAGGCGCCCATCGGGCAGCGTGAAGGCGTCGTAGAAGTCGCCGGCCACCTCGCGTGCGGCCTCAAAGTGCGCGGCCAACTCCCACCCCTCGACCTGGGGCAGTTCGGCGGGCAGGAAACCCTGCTGGATCTCTCGGGCAATATCCAGCTCGCGCTCCAGGCCCTTCAGGTACAGTTGCTCCAGGTCGCGCAGGCGCTTCTTCTCCAGGCTGGAGGCAATGCGCGCCCGCAAGAGCGTTGGCTCGAAGGGCTTGGGCAGGTAGTCCTCGGCGCCCAGCTGAATGCCGTGGACCATGTTGGGGAGATCGCTGGCGGCCGAGATGACGATCACCGGGATGTCGCGTGAGGCGGGGTCGGCCTTGAGGCGCCCGAGCGCTTCGAAACCGTCCATCACCGGCATCATGATGTCCAGCAGAATAAGATCCGGCGCCTCGGCGCGTACACGCTCGAGCGCCTGCTGCCCGTTGGCGGCGGTCAACACCTGGTACTCGGACCCCTCCAATTCCTGTTCGAGGTAGTCAATATTGAGCGGCTCGTCATCCACAATCAGGATCGTGGGAGGTTTCATCAGGCCCTACCCGAGGTGCTGCCGCAACGTTTTCAGGAGCTGATCCTCATCAATCGGCTTGGTCAGGTAGTCGGTGCAGCCCGCCGTCATGGCTCGCTCGGCATCCCCGGACATGGCGTGCGACGAAAGGCCGACAATCGGCATCGAGGGAAACTTCGCCCGGATGCGGCGCGTGGCCTCGTAGCCGTCCATGATCGGCAGCGCGATGTCCATGATCACCAGATCCGGCTGTTTCTCCTCCGCCAGCGCAACGCCCTGCGCGCCGTCCTTGGCAACGATCAGGGCATACTCGTCCTCCAGCAGTTGCGAGAGCAGGTCGATGTTCAGATCGATGTCCTCGACGATCAGGATGGTCTTCATGGGGTTTGCCTCCCAGTTCGCGATGCCGGCGGGGTTTGCCCTGTGGCGTCTGAGGCGGCCTTGCTGTATTGCATCGGGATGGTCAGTGTGAAGGTGGAGCCCTGGCCGGGCTCGCTTTCCACGGAGAGCTCCCCGCCCAGCAGGTGCGCCAGGTCCCGGCTGATGGTGAGCCCCAGGCCCGTGCCCCCGTACTTGCGGGTGGTGCTGTTGTCGGCCTGCTGGAATTCCAGGAAGACGCGCGGCAGGTCCTGGGCGTGGATCCCGATGCCTGTATCCGAGACCGAGAGGCGCAGTCTCCCGTCACCTTCGGGCCGGGCAGTCAGCTCGATCTTTCCCTGGGCGGTGAACTTGGCGGCGTTGCCCAGCAGGTTGAGCACGACCTGCCGGATCTTGTCCTGGTCGGAGAAGACGATGTTCAGACGCTCGTCCACGTGCTTCTCCAGCAGCACACCGGGCTTGAGCAGGGGCTGAACGGTGCTGACGCACAGATCGATCAGCGCGCCGATGCGGAAGTTGGATGCCTGCACGTCCATGCGCCCGGCCTCGATCTTGGAGATATCCAGCACCGTGTTGATCAGCTCCAGAAGATGGTCGGCGCTCACCAGCACCTTATCCAGGTTGTCGGTCTGCTTCTCCGGCAGCACGCCCTCCGCCTTGCGGCGCACGATGCGCGTGAAGCCGATGATGGCATTGAGCGGTGTGCGCAGTTCGTGGCTCATATTGGCCAGGAAGGCGCTCTTGGCCTGGTTGGCCTGTTCCGCATCCAGGCGTGCCTGCCGCGCCTGCGTGTACAGGCGGGCGTTCTGCAGCGCAGAGGCCACGTTGGAGGCGATGGTCGCCAGCAGGCGTTGATCAGCTTCGTCAAAGGCGCCTTCGTGGGTGGAGCTCTGCACGCTCAGCACGCCCACGGCCCGGCCGCCGACCAGGATCGGCACGCCCAGGTAGGATTGCGACAGCTGGCCGATCACGGCCGCGCCGAGGTCATGCGTGTGGCGGTCCACCTCCTGGTTGAGCAGCAGCGGTTGGCCGGTCTGGAGGATCTTGCCGGTCAGACCTTCGCCATAGGCCAGCGGCGCCAGGTCTTCTGCATGGGTATAGGGGAAGTGGATCGTGCCACTGGTTTCGTCCAGCAGCGCAACGTAGGCAATGTCGGCCCTGAAGACCGAACGAGTCTGCTCGCCCACCAGATTGATCAGCGTGCTCAGATCCAGCTCGCTGGCCAGCGCCGAGCTGACCGTATTGATCGTCTCGAGCTCCGCCGCCCGCTGCTTCTCCGACTCGAACAGGCGGGCATTCTCCAGCGCCGCTCCGACCCCGGCCGAAATGGTCTGCAGCAGGCGCAACTGCCCCTGGTGGAAGGCATGCGGGGCGGCTGCCGCCAGGGCCAGCAGGCCGAGAGCCTGGTCCTTGATCATGATGGGAACGCCCAACCAGGACTGATAGAGCTGATCCCAGCCCTTCTCGATGATCTCGGGGGGAAAGTAGGCCCCCTGGGCGATTTCTTCTTCCACGGTTCCCAGCATCAGCGGCTGCCCGGAGGTGATCACCTTGGAGGACAGTCCCTTGCCCAACGGGAAGGGTTCGACGTAGTCGATGTAGCCGCCGTTGCGGTCATATTCGTAGGGCACCTCAATCAGATTCGTTTCCCGGTTGAGCAGCATGATCTCGACCGAATCCGACTGGAAGATTTCGAGCATTTTGTCGCCGACGATGCGCGTCAGGGCCTTCAGATCCAGTGACTGGGAGAGGGCGTCGCCGATGTTGTTGAGAATGGCCAGCTCCGCGGCGCGCTGCTGTTCTTCCCGAAACAGCCGCTGGGTCTCCTCGAACAGACGCGCATTCTCCAGGGCCACGCCCATCGAATTCGCCAGCGTGGTCAGCAGGCGTGCCTGGGTCTCGGCGAAGGCGTGCTTGTGATGGCTCTGAACCGTCAGGACGCCCATCACCTCCTCGCCGCGCAGGATGGGCACCCCCAGGAAGGATTCGTTGAGGTCCTGCGAAGGATGATCGTAGGGGTCGTGTACCACGTCGTGCCCGGATTCCTCGGCGAGTGTGTTCAGGATCAGCGGCCGGCGTGTCTGGTGGATCTCGGTGGTCAGGCCCCGTCCCAGGGGAATGGCGGGAGCCTCCAACCGGCGGCCCTGATCCACGTAGTAGGGGACCTTGAATTCACGCCCGGCCGGATCCAGAATAGCGATCGAGGCCGTATCCGCTTCGAAGATCTGGCGCACCTTCTCGCCCACAAGATCGAAGATGGCCTGCATCTCCAACTTAGAGGCCAGGACCTGTTGCACACTGTTGATGATCGCCAGCTCGGCGGCGCGCTGGTCGGTCTCCTTCAGGAGCCGCTGCGTTTCGTCGAACAGCCGCGCGTTCTCCAGGGCCACGCTCATCGAGTTGGCCACCGTGGTCAGCAGCCGGAGATCGGATTGGGTGAAGGCATTCTCGCGGTCAACATTCTGAAGGCTGATGACCCCGCGCACTTCGCCGCCTCTTTGCAGCGGCACAGAGAGCATGCTTTTCGGGATCTCCCCCGCGGGCGGTTTGTAATCGGGGTCTATGCCGCGCAGATACTGCTCCACGCCCGTGTTCATCAGCTCGGCCCGGCCCTGCTCCACGAAGACGCGCCACACGCGCGGTATCGGAAACGGATCCAGCTGGAAGCGCTGGCCGCGCTCGAATGCATAGCGCAAGTGCATCACCCCCGCCTTGAGATCGAACGTGGCCAGCACCTCGGTGTTGGCGTCAAAGATCTCGCGAATCTTCTCGCCCACCACTTCATAGATGGCCTGGATATCCAGCTGGGAAGCCAACGCGGTCTGGACACTGTTGATGATCGCCAGCTCGGCGGCGCGCTGGTCAGTCTCCTTCAGTAGGCGCTGGGTTTCGTCGAACAGGCGGGCGTTCTCCAGGGCGACGCTCATGGAGTTGGCCAGCGTGCTCACCAGCCGCACAACGGGAGCACTGAAGGTATGCTCGCGGGCGTTGTCCATGAGCCAAATGATGCCCCTGACTTTTCCGTTGATCAGCCAGGGTACTCCCGCCGCGGATCTGGGCATCTTGCCGGCCGCCGGCTCATCGCGCATCTTGTGGGCACGCAGAAACTCGACCAGGTTCTCGTTGACGACTTGCGGCTGCCGGGTATTGATGATTTCTCTTTCCGACCACTCGGGGGAGCGCGGATTGTGGGTGTGAAGCTCGCCCTCCTCGAAGCAGTATGGAATCCGGAGCAGATCGGCGGAAGGGTCATAGATCTGCAGCTGCACGGTGCTGACCCTGAAGATTTCGTAGAGCTTGTCGCCGACCAGCCGGAGGATGTCCTCGAAATCCAAGCGCGAGGCCAGGGCCGACTGCACACTGTTGATGATCGCCAGCTCGGCGGCGCGCTGCTCGGTCTCCTTCAACAGCCGCCCGGTCTCGTTGAAGAGGCGGGCATTCTCAATGGCAATCGCCGCCTGATCGGCAAAGGTGGCCACCAGGGCGATCTGCTTCGCGCTGAAGGCGCCAGCTTTGCGGCGCCGCAGGAAGATGACGCCGGTAGCCTGGCTCTCCCTGATCAGGGGCACGGCCAGGAAGGCGCGGTGGCGCTTCTGAATGGATTTGCTGAGCGGAAACTCCGTCTCCTGCTGGATATCCGGGATGTGCCAGGTCTGTCTGTCGAGGATGGCGCATCCGGCGATGGAAGTGCGGTCCAGGGGAAAAGCCGCGCCCACGGCCGCCTCCGGCACCCGCCCGAAGCCGGTGCCATCATAGTTGGCGGCCATGATCATCCGACCGCCTTCCAGGCGGAAGATGGCGCATTCATCGGAGCCGGCCAGAAGCGTGGCTTGCTGTGCCACGGCGTCCAGGACGGGCTGCACCTCCGACGGGGAGAGGGCGGTGGCCCGCAGGATATCGCTGGTGGCGGTCTGCTGCTGCAGGGATTCGGTGAGCCCGGCATTGGTGCGCTGCAGTTCATCGAACAGGCGCGCGTTCTCGAGGGCCACGCTCATGGAGTTGGCCAGCGTCTCCAACAACCGGACTTCGGGCTTCCCGAACGCGTTTTCGCGGTCGACGTTCTGCAGGCTCACGGATCCGATCACCTGCTCCGAGGCGATCAACGGTACGAACACCATCGATCGCGGCATCCTCCCACCGGGCACGAGCTGCATTTCGTACTGCCGCATGGCTGATTCTGTATCCGAATTGACGACCCATGTCTTGCGCAGCCGGATCAGGTGATCGTGGAGTTTGGTGAAGGGAATTTCGGGCACTGAAAGACGTCTGCCCTCGCTCCAGGCGAACGGCACGCGCCGCACTCTGCGGTCCTGGTCGAAAATCAGGATCAGGACGGACTGAGCATCGAGGATCTCCTGGATCTTGTGTCCCACCAGATCATAGATCCCCTGCATGCCCAAATTCGAGGCAAGTCCTTGCTGCACGCTGTTGAGGATGGCCAGCTGCGCCGCCAGCGCGCGGGCATCCCCGGCCGGGGCAGAGCGTGCCCTGGACCGCGGCGCGGGAGATTTCGCCTTGGCAGGGCGCTTCCCAGCCGGCGACTTGACCGCCTTGATCCTGCCCCTGGATTTTTGAGTCGGGCTCATCGGGACCTTCCGGTCGCGTCTGAGGGGCGCGGCCTATCGAGTTTCCCCCTGCATGCCGCGCCAAGCCGCACCCTGCTCTCCATCTCTGAGGATTCCCGGCACCTTCCCTGAAGGCATTATATTCGGCGCCGGCTACCCGCGCACAGGGCGGAGCGTATCCGGGGGTGCGCGGCTGCTATCCCCGCTTGGGATGCAGATCGGCACGAACCAGAGTGAGCAGCTGTGCCCCCTCGATCTGGCGGAAAGCGGCACCCTGCCCCACCGTACGCAGGACGGAGGTCTCCTCCACGACGCGCGTGCCCGAGAGGATGTGGGCGCCGTGCGCGAACAGCACGGGTGAGAGCGGCGTGCTTGGGCCGAGGATCATGACGGTCGGGCCGCGATCGCACAAGCCCAGCAGTGCATCCAGGGTGTGATTGATCAGCGCGCTGCCCGTGATCGCAATCACCTGGGCCTTGGGCAGCAGGTCGGCCGCCGCCTCGGCAGGGTACTCGTCCTCCAGGGGCTGCTGCTCGATGACCCACAACTGTCCCACCTGGGTGCGGAGCTGCTCAACGAATGGGAAACGCCCGATCAGTGCCACGTTCCTGCCCCGGCCGTGGGTGGCCAGGGCCTCGGCGGCGTTGATCTCTTGTGCCTGTGAGGCGTCGACGTCGAGCAGCGAATTGATGGCCGCCACGCCGATGCTGGCCTCCAGCAGGTCCTCTGACCGTGCCAGTTCCGCCAACTCTCGTGCGGATCTCTCGTGCAGGCGCCCCACGTGGCGCACCCGCGCATGTCCGTGCGGCCGCTCCGGCATCAGCGTGGCCGCCAGGCCGGCATGCCGGCTGCAGACCACGGTCCAATGCGCCCCGACCAGCACCTGGCGCACGCGCACGTCCCCGGCGGGCAGGCTGGCGAGCAGATCGTCAAGAACGGTCATGCCGGCCCGAGAGGCAGCCGCGCTATCCCGCCGCCCCCCGGCTCTTGTTGATGATATCGATCAGCGCCAGCAC
>DATIPW010000307.1:0-2017 GCA_035471605.1 Anaerolineales bacterium
GGCAATGTCTTCCAGTGGGTCAAGGATTTCTACGAGGAGCATGCCTACGACTCCATGGAGCTAAGAAATCCGGCTGGCCCTTCTTCGGGCACTTCGCACTCCCTACGCGGTTCCAGTTATGAGACTGAGACCGCGCTGCTGCCTTCTGGGATCCGCCATTTTGGGGCTGCGGCCTATCACAGCGGCGAGCTGGGCTTCCGCTGCGCCGTGCCGGAGCCCAAGGCCCTGGCTCCCTACTGCCAGCTGAGCTCCTATGTCCCGACGGGGGCAGGTCCAACTGACAGTGCGTGCCAATTGCCGGAGCTTGGGACTCAGCGCAACTACTGCGAGGGCCGCAAAGGCTTTGCCACGATCACGATTCCCGACGGTGCGACATACCGCATCACCACACCGGGCTACCGCTGCACTGATGCCATAGTCAATAGTGAACGCCTGGTGACCTGTTCGGGACCTGATGAATCCAGTGGAAAACTGACCGTGTGCAACAGCGCTTGCTCCGGCGCGCCGAGCGAGACGGGTTCGCCTGTTGTCTGTGACCCAGGCTACGACCTGGACGCCTCAACCTTGGCCTGCATCTATGCACCGAACGCCCTGGATGCCGGCGCCGTCGGCTGTCCCGTGGGATATAACTTGATCCAACGTGGTGATCGCAAGGTCTGCGCCGTCGGCCTGAACCAGAATGGGCAGTGTGCCCCTGGCACCTATTTTGACGGGCAGTATGGTGCATGTGTTTCGCCGGCCGCCGGCGTTGATGCGCCGTATGGCATCAATGATCCTGCGGGGGCCTCCCAGCTATTCCAGGGGTGCGCTGCCGGCTATGCTTTTGACCCGGGCTACCAGTGCTGCCAGGCAAACGCGGGTGGTGCCTACCCGGGTTGTCCGGTCGGATTCGCCTTTGATTCAAAGCAGAATACTTGCGTTCCCTATCAGATCAGCGTCAGCTCCCCGGGGTGCGTGACGGTAACTCTCAACATTGCGCGTTGTCAGCCAATACCTGAAGAAACCTGCGCCCTAATCACGAGCGAAACGCTCTGCAAGAGGAATTCTTTGTGCGAGTGGCAGGAGCGTCAGGGTTTCTGCCGGCAGAAATAGCGGCGCCTGAACGGGCCACCGCGAGCGGGGAGATTTGGCTCCAACTTCTTTCAGAGCACGGGTGGGGGCCGAAGGCCCCATTGGGTTTCCCGCTCGTAGGCGTGGGCTGCTTGGAGCAGGTGCGCCTCGCTCCAAGCAGCGCCGACGATCTGCAGGCCGATCGGCAGTCCCTGCCTTCCAAATCCGCAGGGGATCGAGATCGCCGGCAACCCCGTCAGGTTGAAGGGCGCAGTGAAACGAGTCAGCTGTCGGGCGCGTTCAACCGCATCCCCTCCCTGGATCAGGGGTGCCGTGATGGGCGTCGCCGGCAGAAGGATCAGGTCATGCTCCCGGAGCAGACCCGCGAGGCGGTGCCGCATCTCGGTCTGCGTTTGCCTGGCCTGCACGTAGTCGCTGACGCCGGTGTCGCGCCCAGTCTGAAGGCGGCGGCGCACGTCCTCTCCAAAGAGGTGCGGGTGGTCGGCCAGCCTTTGTCTGTGATAGGTTGCACCGTCTGCCTGAGTCATGAGGCCGTTTGCGAGGGCGGCGGCCCGCAGGTAGGAAAGATCGAGGCTTTCGACCCGTGCGCCCAACCTGCGGAACACGGCGGCAGCGTCCTGAAGGGCGTTCAGCACTTCTGGATCAGCGTCCTCGACATAGCTGCCAGCTGCCAAGGCTAGCCGCCAGCCGGTTACTCCATTCTCAAGCCCGCGTTCATAGTCTTCGAATGGCCTATCCACGGATAGAGGATCCCCTTCATCGTAGCCCGCAATGATTCCGAGCAAGGAGGCCGCATCCGCCGCACAGCGGGTCAATGGCCCGGCGTGATCCAGGTTCCATGAGAGCGGAAACACTCCTCGTAGGCTGACCAGCCCAAAGGTTGGCTTCAAGCCAACCACGCCGCAGAGCGCCGCTGGGATGCGGATCGAGCCGCCCGTGTCTGTGC
>DATIPW010000308.1:0-2578 GCA_035471605.1 Anaerolineales bacterium
AGTTCATCGGGGCGAACGGGAGCCCCGCAGTCCTGGCAATGAGTCGGGAGTTGCGCCTTGGATGCGGCATTGGATTTGTCATGGGCGGCGGCAGGTGGCCATCCGAGACTTGCGGGCAGAGCGCGGATCTCGCCGGCCTCAGCCTGAAAACCGCCCTGCTCAAGTTCTGTCACGAGCCGTTGGCCGATGCGTGCTAGTCGGTACTGGTGGCCGACGGCCGCAAACGCCCGGAGTCCGGTTTTCAGCAATGTCATGCCGGCTTTCGTTTGGCCCGCCAGCAGCCCCGCGCGGCCTGCCGCCGCGTACAGCCGGGGCGCCCTCGGCCCGCGGCGGGCGTCGGCGGCCCGCGCCAGCTCCTCCAGGCCGTCCGCCGCCTCGGCATGATTCCCCAATAGGGCAAGCTGGTTCGAGCGGATCAGCAAGGCAGGTACGCCTACTGGCAGCATCCGTGCCAAACGCCATCTGATCCGCCGTGCAAAGCGTCTTCGCACTGAACCTGCCCTTCAGCTATGAAACTGAGACTCCAGATATCAACGGCAAAGGATAAGCAGTCATACGGTGTCCGGCCTTGATCCCGCTTGCAGATTTGGCGCCGCAAGCCCGATCTCTCGCGCCAATTCTAGTCCCCTTTGATCCTGCACCGGTTCGATTCGTCTGCCAAAGACCAGGAACCCGGTGTGTGCAACCATGCGATCTGTCGGACGGATGCGGGCCGGTTCGGCCTTGAAGTAGCGCAGCAATATCTCGCAAACCTCAATGAAGGCAAATCCATTTCGCCTGAGTCCCAGGAGCAGCACCTCGATCTGATTGAAAGTCGGCACCAGGCTGCAGAAGAATCCGCCCGGTTTGAGGGCCGTGCGGACACCGGGGACGTAGTCCCATGGATTTGGAACGTCCAAGAAGAAGGCGTCGGCGTCACCCTCATCAAAACCCCTGCCGATGTCTCGCAGCCGCAAATCGACTCTCGAGCTCAATCCCACCCGCTCCAGGTTCTTCCGCGCCAAATTCTGCATGTCTTCACGGATCTCATAGGACACGACGCGCCCCTGCGGGCCCACCGCGAAGGCAGCGGCGATAGTCATCGATCCCGATCCCGTGCCTGCCTCGAGCACCTTCTTGCCAGGCCCAATTCCCATGTTGACAAGGATGAAGCCAATATCCTTTGGATATAGGATTTGGCTGCTGCGCGGCAGATCCAGAAGCACATCTGCCAACGAGGGCTGCAGCACGAAGAAGGGTGCGCCCATGTGACTGAAGACTTGAGACCCCCACGGCCGGCCAATCAGATCATCGTGTTGGACCACTCCGCGATGCGTCTCAAACTTGGCGCCTGCTTTGAGCGTGATGATGAAATGTTTGTGCCTTTGTCCGACAAGTACGGCCAGGTCGCCGTCGCGCGTCGTTGGGTCAGCGCTATCCAGGTGCATCGTGCCTCGCTAATCTTCCATTCAGGCCAAGCTACCGGATTGTGCGCCGCCGGGGTTCTGACCCATCCGGGCCGCATCTACTCTTGGCCGCAATCTCCGGTTCAGCGTCACCAGACCAAACGGCAGAAGCGCCATCAGGCCCAGCGAGACGAGCCCACCCGCTGAGATTAAGATGGCTGACAACAAATCCGTGTCGCGGCCTCCGTAGCTTGCCCTGAGGCCCCCATAGACAATGACCGCTACCGCGGCATTCCACAACCCATGCAAGCCCACAGCCAAGGCATACGCGCCAAGCAGCCGCCCAGGTTGCCCATACTTGCGGAATGCGGCGATCCCCCAGCCCGCTACGGCGGCGGCAAGGATATGCATGAGGCTGCTGGCGCTGCGGAAGAGCAGCACGAACCCCGAGTTTGAGCTCGTTTGGGCCGAGGCCATCAATCCTTCAAACAGGGCGAAAGCTGCTCCGCTCAGGGCGCCCACGATGAAGCCCTGTGCTGGGCTCGAGAGCCGATCGTAGACCATCCACGGCACCGCTGATTTCGCCAGCTCCTCGATTACCGGCACTGTCCCCGACACAGCTCCCAGGGCGATCAGGAAAGCCAGGGGGTGAGCAAGCAAAGGGCCCATCCGGACCAAGATTTCCTCGATACCGGAGGCTTGTCCCGCAACCTCCACAAGACCCCTCAGCGCATCGACCTGCTGGGGGTTCATTTGCAGGTAGGCGGCAAGGGCAGCCAGAACCAACAGCAGCAGGGTCATCTCGGCAGCCGCAGCAATGCCGGTTCCAAGAATGAGGCCGGTCGTGAACGAACCCCAGATTCGCACTCGGGAGCTCGCACCGAGGCCGCCGATTGCCACACGAGCCAGCCCGTACACTGGAACGGCGATTCCCAATAGGTGCAGCACGGCGGCTAGCCCCTTCCACAGACCTCGATCTGTAAGCACCTCGAACAGGGCGATGGAAGCGATCCAAAGCAGCGTCAGTAGGAGTGCAGAACCGGTGCCGAATGGACGGGGCGTGATGCTGGGATCAGGCTGGCCTCGCAAGACCCGAAGCGTGAGGCAGTGCGTGGCAATCAGCAACGAACCCAGAAGGATCAGCGCTGCGGAAGCGGCCAAGATCGCAGGCCCCGGCAACTGTCCAGACGCTT
>DATIPW010000309.1:0-7911 GCA_035471605.1 Anaerolineales bacterium
GGTGGCGTGCGGGCGTTCCCCACAGCATTGAGGGCCACTCCGGAAAGGACTATCAACGCGCCGATCAGCGCAAACGAACCGGGCTTTTCGCCCAGGAAGGCTGCCACCCAGAGGGGATTGAGAATGGGTTCGAGTGTCCCAATCAGCGTGGCTTCCATGGCAGGCACGTGCTTGAGTGCGGTGGTGAAGAGCAGGAAGGGCAACCCTATCTGGAAGATGCCCAGATAGGCGACGATGAGCCAGTTGACCATTGTCGAAGATTCCCGGAATAGCAGCGGGAACCCGAAGATGACTGTGAGAGCCTGCGCCATCAGGATGCTTTCGATGGGTGTTCCATCCTTCTGGGCGCGCAGGGCCACCGTCATCATAGCCAGGGTCAGCCCGCTCAGGGCTGCGAGCAGATTGCCCTGCGTGCCCTGCCAACTCAATTTGTCCCCAAAGAAGAGGAACATGCCGACGAAGATCACCAGCATGGAGATTCCGTCGGTGCGGGTGGGCCTCTCGTGGAGAAACCAGAAACCGAGCAGGACAATGTAGAGCGGCGCCGTGTACTGAAGGAAAATGGCGTTGGCCGCCGTGGTCAGTTTGGTGCTTGAGATGAAGAGGAAGGCGGTCAGGAGGTGGCTGATAGCCGCGATCAGCTTCCATCGGCTCCAACGGGTGGGGAAATGTCTCAGATAGAGCAGGAGCATGGCGCTAGAGAAGATGTTGCGCCCGATCAGGATGGCAAGCGGATGCCAGCTGGAGGACTTGATCATCAGACCGCCCGTGCTCCACAGCACGGCTGCCAGAACAAGGAAAAGGATGGATCGGCGGCGGAGAGCCTGGGATGGCATGTCAAACGTTGCAGCTGTTCCCGGTACGGGGGCCGAACACAAGTCTGAAGGTGGCACGCGGCCGAGGCGAGGCTGGCAGAGACGCATTGACCCAGCAGCCACCGCGATGGACCGAGCAAGGCTCGCCGCAGACGACGGTGCCGATGGCCCGTGCCGCGCTGCGCCAACCTTGCATCCTGAGATGGGCGCCGATGCACTCCCCGACGGAGATCCCCAGCGACTGGGACATTAGTGCGGGCGCAGGGGGCGCCCATCCAGAGCGCCCGCGTGCGCGGGCCGCCTCCGATTGCGGAGTCCCTGTCTGATTGGCGCGTTCGCGCCGACATGATAGCGACGGCGATGGATTGGGCGGTGGAATCCCGCCAAGCTCATGAGGGTGCCAATGGCCAAGAGGCCGTCACGCGCAGGATACTGGCCGATGCCATTCGTCCGCCAGCCACGGTGCGAAACGTCCCGCGCGTAGAGAGCGTGGAGGCAAGGCAGGCAACCCCGATTAGTGAAGCGCAATCGATCGACCAGAGGATGTATCAGATGGGCCTCGACAGATCGGACCATCGCGCGTCGCCGGGCAGAAGGGAGCGCCGCCGCGAATTGTCTCGCGGTACGAAAGAGGAACAATTCAGCCCGACGAATCTTCTGTCTCGCCGCCGCCCACAGAGCTCGACTGCTGAGCGTCCAGTGTGGCCAGCAGCCGCAGAGTTTCAGGAGAAGGCTGGGCGCCGCGCGCCATCATGAGCTGGGTGCGAACCATACCGTTGATGGATAGCGCCCCCAGATTGATGACGCGCAGGATGGAGATCTCCGTTTCGATATCCCGCTCAGCCGACTGCGCCTGAAGGGCGGCGAGGAAGCGAGACGTGGCGACGCGAACAAGACCGATCTCGTCGACGAGATCCTTGGGAGGGCTCTCGCTGAGTGCCCTCATTTCCTGCTGTTTGAAAAGGGCAGAATAGAAGCCGTGCTTGAAGGCATTCTGATTCCCGAGGGGCGCACCTCTTTTGCGTTTCATCGCTGCTCCAGGATCCGAGGATGCCCCGAGTTTACTGAACATATGTTCTATTGTCAAGAGGGAACCCCTGAACTGGTGGCGGTCTCATGGAGTCAGGCGGCGCCGCGGCTGCCGGCAAGAGCGTGGAGTGCCCGGCATCCCAAGGCGTGAGCAACGGGCAACAGCCGGATGTCTCCAAACTGGAATGGTCGGATCCGGGCCCTAGGTGGGCGCTGCAGTTCAATCTGTCATCTATGGTGCCGGGGTATCGGCCACGGCGGCGCCGACCCAAGTGAAGTCCCGTTTGTCGCTTACGGCTCCGGCTGGCGACCAGACTGGCTGACCCTGAGCATCCGAGCCCGTTTGGCGCATCGGGGTGATCCACCAGCGCATGACATGGGCCAAGTTGTCCTTGGGCCGGAACGTGGTTGGCACAATGTACTTAGTATCCGTGACATAGTCCACGATCCGGCGCGCCTGGCCGGCCGTGACGTCCTCCACGATGACCTCGTACCTCTCGTTGTCACGCAGGGCGCCGATCGAAGCCCATTGCAAAGTCACAACATCGTGAGCCAGTGTGAAGGCCGCGCCATCCGCTGGAAGCAGCAGATTCGCCGCGGGGTAGGGTGGAGGGATGGTGGCAGTGGGGGTGGGCCCCGGCGTGGCAGCCCGAGCGCAGAGCGGAACCACCAATTGCTGTCCCAGGAAGACGTTGTCTGTGGCCAGGCCGTTGAAGTCCTTGATGGCCTGCATGGATACGGCATAGTTGGCCGCTATGCTGGAAAGAGTGTCGTTTTCCTGCACGGTGAGCTCAACCTTCTGGCAGGCGGCCTGGGTCGCATCGGCCGGAGGCAGGGTGCCGGTCGGAAGCGGAAGCGGAGTGGCAGTTGGGTAGGGGATCTTGAGCTTCTGACCGACCGTGAGATTGTTGCAGGCAGCGGGCAGGTTGTTGAGAATGATCACGCTCTGAACGGACACGCCGAACGTGACGGCGATGCCGCCGCAGGTATCGCCGGAGGCGACGGTGTACTCAAACGGGGCCTGCTCGGTGGCTGTGGGGGCCAGCGTGGGCAACTGAGTTTCGGTTGGGGTGGCAGAAGGAGCCGCCGTTTCCGTGCCGGTGGGGATGGCCGTCGGATTGACCACTCGTTGCGTAGCGCTCAATCCGGCATAAACCACGGTGGCGCCCACCGCAAGAAAGAGGACCAGCAGCCCGAGGGCGGCCGGAAGGCTAAGGGTCACTTCCGGCATGCGTGCGGCTGAGATGGAGCGGGCAGCAGCCTGCTGCTTCTGCGGCGTGGCGGGGCGAGCCTTGGCGCCCAGGTCGGTGCCACAGACCGGGCAACGCGCGGCAGTTTCGGCAAGACGCGTGCCGCATGTGGGGCAGACTTGCGTTCGCTGAGACGGGGTTTCCGGGCTCATGGCGTCGAAAATTATACTCTAGTGACCGCGGCCGAGCCTCGGGCCAATCACGGAGCCAGGCAGGCGTTCAATCGCAGGCGGCGCGCAGGCGGCTCCCGCGGCTACGCAGCCGAGGCCGATGCCAAGCAGCAGCTACTCAGCAGATCCCTGCACGGGTTGGGCCGGGGGGCGCGGCGGAAGCGTGGTGACCAAGACCTTGTCCACGCGCCGGCCGTCCATGTCCATGATCTCAAAACGCAGGCCGGCCCACTCAAAATGATCGGTGGCCTGCGGAACGCGTCCCAGGTTCATCATCACAAAGCCGCTGAGCGATTCATACTCATTCTCGTGCGGCAGTGTCTCCAGCTTGAAGATCTCCTTGAAATCGTCAACAGGCAACAGGCCATCGAGCAACCAAGAGCCGTCGTGACGCAACGTGGCCTGTTTCTCCACATCGATATCCCCGACGATCTCCTCAATGATGTCATCCAGCGTGACCAGGCCCTGCAGGCTGCCAAATTCGTCCACGACCAGCATTAATTCGGCGCTTTCTTGCTTGAACACTTCCAGAGCCCGCGAGGCAAACATCGTTTCCGGTACATACAAGGCGGGCTTGAGCTTGTCCTTGAGCCTGAAGTCCGGGCTGGCGAGGCCGGGCGGAGCCAGAAGGTCGCGTGCCTTGACGATGCCGAGCACCGTGTCGAGGCTGCCCTGGCAGACGGGAAAGCGGGAGAAGGTGCTCGCGCCGATCTTGCCACGGATCTCGTCCGAAGAGTCCGAGACGTCCAGCCAGACGATCTCCGAGCGCGGGGTCATCAGGGAGTACACACGTGAATCGCCGAGGCTGAAGACGCCTTGGACCATGTCCTGCTCGGCCTCCTCGATCACTCCGGCCTCGGCGCCCTGGTCGATCAGCAGCTGGATCTCCTCCTCTGTGACGGGCGACTCGACCCCGGGCTTCACTCCCAGTGCCCGGAGCACGAATTCGGTGCTCCTGCCGAGAAGCCAGACCACGGGTTGAAAGACCCTGGACAGAAACATCATCGGGCCGGCGACAATTGAGGCGACCCGTTCCGGCTGGTGCAAAGCGATGCGCTTGGGCGCGAGTTCTCCGATGATGAGCGTCAGCGTTGTAATGGTGACAATGATCAAGCCGAATGCCAGGGTGTCGGCATATGGGCGCAAGAGGGGCCACAGCCGGAAGACGCCGGCCAGTGGGTCGGCCAAGGCTGCGCCGCCGACCGCCCCCATCAGGATCCCAATCAGTGTGATGCCGATTTGGACCGTGGAGAGAAAAGTCGCAGGATTCTGTGCCAGGTGCAGGGCGCGCAACGCCGACTTGTGCCCTTCATTCCCCAATTGCTGCAAACGAGCTTTTCGTGATGAGACCACGGCCATCTCAGACATCACGAACAAGCTGTTCAGGACGAGCAGCAGGGCAACGATAAGTATCTCTGAGAGTACACCCGACATGTAGTGGATCCGGCGGGGCTGAGTCCCGCCGACACTATTCTACACGAATCCCCGAACCTGCCCGAGCCGCCCCGATGACCCAGGCGGCCTGTTCCACCTGTGCCGCGCGCTGGACGAAGTCGTCAATCCGGTCAGGCGGCACGCCAAGCAGCAGTCCGCCGCTCGTCTGCGGGTCGAAAAGCACTAGTTTGCCGGTGCTGTCGACTGTGGCTGAGAACTGGACGTCGTCCCCGAAGTAGGAGCGGTTGTCGCGCAAGCCGGCTGCCACCGCCCCCTGCGCGGCGTAGGTGGCGGCTCCCCGCAGGACCGGCACCTTGTGGAATTGAATTTCGAGGGCGAGCCCGGATGCATTCGCCATCTCCAGGCCGTGACCGATAAGCCCAAATCCCGTGATATCAGTGCCAGCGGCAAGCCCGAATTCGAGAGCCAACTCGGAGGCCGCGCGGTTTAGCTTCGACATCCAAGCGATGGCGTCGGCGACATCGGCGGGATCCGCCTTGTCTTGCTTCAGGGCCGTGGTCGTCAGTCCAAAGCCCAACGGCTTGGTGATCACCAATAGATCGCCAGGCATGAGCCCGGACTTTCGGAGCATCCTGTGAGGATCGACAAGACCCAGGACGACCAGTCCGTACTTGGGCTCGCGATCCTTGACTGAGTGACCACCCGCGATGACCACGCCGGCCTCGCGCGCCTTTTCGGCGCCGCCTCGCAGGATGCAAGAGATCGTGTCTGCAGGGAGGTCTTCCGGCAGGGCGACGATGTTCAGGGCCAGGAATGGCCGGCCACCCATGGCATAGACGTCAGACAGGCTGTTGGCAGCCGCAATCGCCCCGTAGGCGTACGGATCGTCGACGATCGGCGTGAAAAAATCCGTGGTGACCACGAGCCCGCGACTTTCGTCCAGGCGCCATACCGCCGCGTCCTCGGGACCGGAAAGCCCTACCAGCAAGTCCGGGTAGTCCGTGGATCTGAAGACCTCCTGCACGGGGCGCAAGACCTGCGCCAGCGTTTCCGCGTTGAGTTTGGAGGCTCAACCCGCGCACGTGGCAAGACTCGTCAGACGAATCTCGCGGCCGCTGGGACTTTTCGTATTCATAGTCTCCTGACGCCCGCGGGAGTGCAAAGGTCCGGCGGGAGATGCATACCTCTACTGTTCGATGGCGCTGGGCAGGGGCAGGATGAAATGATTCCCAAGGGTGACCGGGCCGACAATGTCGTCATCAATTCGATTCTGCCGGGCGATAGGCACGTCGATTTCATGCGCTTGATCCATCAGACAAAGCACGGATCCATCGAGGGGAGCCTGCTGCCGATCCATCGGTCACGTTTCGCTGGAGTGGTCGCCCAGCTTCTTGCCTGGCCGGGTGCGATGGACATCGTGCAGGCCTGCCGGTCATCGACTAGGTTCGAACGCTCCGAAGCAAAGGAATCAGGACGTGCGGGCCGGGCCGCAGGGCCCCACCCCGGAAACGATTGCGCTCAGAGGCACTGGAGATCATGGCGTGCTGGTCGGCCTGAAAGAACACGCGCCCGAACTGACGCTGGCCGGGATCAGCAGGATAACCGCAACGTTTGTGGGACACTTGGCCGCTTGCCGGAGTGCGGCGAACCAGCGCCATGGCCACCACGGCAATCATGATGATCCAAGCGGACCCGGCGACGACGTGAAAGACAGTGGCGAGGTTCATACTTCTCATCCCGGATGAGGGGCGCGGCGCGGTGATTATAATCGCTTGCCGCGCGCCAAGCCCCGTGATAGCATCGCGGCATGCAGGCTCAAGCACGGGTTGCGGAGCTTTCGTCGATCGGCGAACGGATGGTGGCCCGTCTGGAATGTGCCGGGTCGCTGGCTCCTGCGCCCGGATGCTACATCCTGGCCCACGAGCAGGGCTCCAGCGCGCCCCTGAGCACCGCCCTATTCGCCGCCGACTATGGACCAACAGGCTTCAGCGCCTGCCCGCCCTTTCCCGCGGAGTGGCGCCCCGGTACTGTCCTGCATCTCCGCGGTCCTCTGGGCCGCGGTTTTCAGATCCCACCGGCATCACGACGGGCAGCTCTGGTCTCACTAAGCAACGATGCAATGCGCCTGCTGCCGCTTGCCCGGGCTGCCCTGCGCCAGGATGCTGCGGTTGCCCTGGTCTGCGATGACGCCCTCCCCGATCTGCCGCCCCAAATAGAAATCCAGCCTCTGTCAGCTCTGCGCGAGGTATGTGGATGGTGTGACTATGCGGCCCTGGATGTTGACATCGAAAGCCTGAATGGGGCAGCTCGGAATTTCTTGCTTCAAGCTCGGTTTCCGTCCGCCACAACGGCTCAGGCCCTGGTTCGCGCGCCCATGCCATGTGGCGGATTGGCCGCTTGTGGTGTGTGCTCGGTGCGGACCACCAAGGGGACCAAATGGGCCTGCCTTGACGGGCCCGTGTTCGACCTGCACCTACTGTTGACTGAACGATAGAAGGGCTTGGACGATTCTCTCAGCGGCATGTCCGTCGCCAAAGGGGTTTGAGGCCCTGGCCATGTGCGCGTAGGCTGCTGGATCCTCCAGGAGCCGCGCGGCTTGCGTGACGATCTGTCTGCGGTCCGTACCGACCAGCCTCAGTGATCCAGCGTCGACTCCCTCCGGTCTTTCCGTGACCTGGCGGAGCACCAACACGGGCACTCCAAAAGCCGGGGCTTCTTCCTGAATGCCACCAGAGTCTGTCAGTATTAGCGTGGCGTGCTTGATGAGATGCACAAGGGGCAGATAGTCCAGCGGCGGCAGAAGCGTGATGTGGGCGGCGCCCCCGAGGAGACGCTGCACCGGTTCCCGGACGCTGGGATTGAGGTGCACAGGATAGACGATCTCGACATCGCCCCTTTGAGCGAGCTCGAGCAAGGCGGCGCAGATGTTCTCCAGCGGTGCGCCGAAATTCTCACGGCGGTGTGCGGTTACCAAACAAAGTGCGCGCTCGGCGCGATCCCCGGATCTGCGCGCTGAGGCGTGCGACGCCCGGGCGCGCCTGGGATCGGTCGCGAGCCCAAGGTCCTGGGTGAGCCGCGTGATGCCCTCAGGTTCCGGCTGCGCCGCCGCAAACTGAAGCGCGTCGATGACCGGATTGCCGGTCACGACAATCGCAGCCGGGTCCAGACCCTCTTTCAGCAAGTTTGCCCGGGCCCGTTCAGTCGGGGCAAAATGGAGGTCAGCGATCACGCCCGCCACGCGGCGGTTCACCT
>DATIPW010000310.1:0-2825 GCA_035471605.1 Anaerolineales bacterium
GCACGCGAGCTTCGCCGCCGTCGCCGCAGGCGCGGTCAGCTGCGCGTGCCGCAGGACGCCGAAGGCCGCGCCGCCCTCCTAGAGGCACTTGCGCGCCGCGCCTATCCCACATACGAACTTTTCGTTTTTGCCGCACTATCCGGGGCCATTCTTGCCCTGGGCTATTTGCTGGATTCCCAGGCCCTGCTGCTCTTCGGCGCCCTGGTGGCTCCGCTTCTGCTGCCGTGGGTTGGCCTGCTGCTGGGAGTAGTTACCGGATCAGGCCGTTTCTTCTTCGAAACCTTTGTCGCGTTGCTCATCAGTGCGCTGTTGGTCTTTGGCAGTGGATTCCTTGGTGGCGTTGCCGCGGGCATTTTGCCCCCTCGCGCCTTCGAACAAGCCATTGTTCACAGCCGCCTGTGGTGGCCCGACCTGGTCATTCTGGCGCTTGGCGCCGTGATACTCACCGCCTCATTTGTCCGTTCCGAATCGAAGCCCTTTTTGCCCAGTGTCATCCTGGCCTATGAGTTCTTCTTGCCGCTTGCGGCAGGTGGATTGGGTCTGGGTGCCGGACTGCCGAATCTGTGGCCTCACGGCGTCCTGGTCTTCTTCGTCCATCTGGCTTGGGCCGGCCTCTTCGCACTACTGACCCTGCTTGCTCTCAACTTTCGGCCAAAAGGCGCTCCGGCTTTGCTTTTCACATCGGCCGTGAGCATGCTGGCGCTGGCTGTCTTGGCTGTCTTGATGAGCGCCGGCACAGGTGCGCCTCCGTTCAGATTCACATCGAACATTTCAACGCTTCTTCCGGCAACTATCCAGCTGCCCGGGTCGCCGCGAAGTCTCCCCGCTCCGCCAACCAGCGCCGCACCGACTCAAGCCTCCCCCACCTTTGCACAGCCGACGGTCACGCAAGTTCCACCGACTCCAGGACCCACACGCCTGCCGACACACACCCCAACCATTGCGTCCACCGTTGAGCCGACGCCCATCTATGCCCAGATCAGCGCGCCCAGGGACGGCGCGGTCCTGCGGGCTTCGCCGGGTGGTGAGGGCCTCACCACGCTTGACAACTTCAGCTATGTTGAGATCCTGCCCGAGACGGAGGTCTTCAGCGGCTACACATGGGTGCATGTTGTCGCCCTCATCAACGGAAATCGAGTTGAGGGCTGGATCGTCCAGCCCTACCTGATCACCCCGACCGCGGCACCTGGAACGGCTCCCGATTCATCCGCCACCGGCACGGTGACGCCCTAGATCCATACACTTGCAACTCGCCAACGCGAGCCCCGGGGGCATGACCCCGAGACGCAGACCAGCGGAGTTGGCGATCTGGAGAACACATGCCCATTCATTTTGGCACAGACGGCTGGCGTGCCGTAATCTCGGATACCTTCACCTTCAGCAATCTTCGCATCCTGGCCCAGGCCATCGCGGATGCAATTGCCTCTGACCATTGGGATAAGTCGGGCAGCGGCGGACCTAAGCCCGATCCGCGCCGGATTGTTGTGGGTTTTGACACGCGCTTCCTCTCAGATCGGTTTGCCGGGGAGGTTGCCCGGGTACTGGCCGCCAATGGATTCACCGTTCTGCTGGCGCAGTCTGACGCCCCCACACCCGCCATTTCCTTCGCCGTGCGCCACCAGCGCGCCATCGCCGGCGTGATGATCACCGCCTCTCACAATGCACCGCGCTACAACGGGGTCAAGTTGAAAGCACCCTTCGGCGGCTCGGCGCTTCCAGAGCAATGTCGCCGAGTAGAGGTCTACATCAGCGATAACGAGGGCCGTGCCCGCGGGCCCAATTTGATGGACTTTCAGGGGGCGCGGGATGCCAACCTTATTCAGCGCTTCAATCCTCTTGCCCCCTACTTCGAGCACCTCCGCACACTGATCAACACGGATCTGATTGCCGAAAATCCCCAGCGCTTCGTGGTTGATTCCATGTACGGCGCGGGCCGCGGTGTGATCAAATCCTTCCTCCAAGGCACGGGCTGCGAGATTTCTGAGGTGCGCGCTGAGCTGAATCCGGGTTTCGGAGGTATACACCCGGAACCTCTGGCCAAGAATCTCGGTGCGCTGGCCTCCGCCATCAGCTCGGGCATGGGCAACTTCGGTCTCGCCACCGACGGCGACGCCGATCGCATTGGCGCCATGGATGGGCGTGGCTCCTTTGTCGATCCTCACAAGATTATGGCGCTGGCACTCAAGTACCTGGTCGAGCGCCGCGGACTGCGCGGCGCGGTGGTCCGCACGGTATCAACCACGCGCATGATCGACCGCCTGGCCGGGAAATATGGACTGAAGGTTTACGAGACTCCCGTAGGCTTTAATCACATCGCCGATCGCATGCTTCAAGAAGACGTACTCATCGGCGGCGAAGAGTCCGGCGGCATCTCCTTCAAAGGCCACATCCCGGAGGGCGATGGCCCCATCATGGGCCTGCTTCTGACTGAGATCATTGCCGCCGCGCGCAAGCCGCTCGAGGAGCTGGTCACCGACCTGATGGCGGAGGTTGGCCCCGCCGTGTATCAGCGCGTCGACATGCGACTCAGGCGGCCGGTCGCCAAGGCTGAGATGACACAGATGTTGACAAAAACCGCCCCACGCCAGATCGCCGGCTGCCAAGTGGCCGAGATCAGCCAGATCGATGGCACCAAGTACGTGATGGCCGATGATTCGTGGCTGCTCATCCGTCCCTCCGGAACGGAGCCTGTGCTCCGGGTGTACGTAGAAGCCCGCACCGACGACATGATTGCTGGCCTTCTCGATTTCGGTCGCAAGACTGCAGAAAGCGTTGTCTGAGGCTCTGGGGAAAGCCTATTGCGCCCCGAGTCACTGACGTAGCCC